>JAEUTT010000085.1 GCA_016787165.1 Bacteroidia bacterium
ATAAATTTTGCTTCTATTGTCCACAATGCTTTATTGGCAATAATGTTGGAAGCTATATTATATCGTTCATGCACTATTTTCATATAGTCGCGCGGTGATACCTCTTTTAAAATTGGATTTTTCCTGAACTCTTCTTCTAAAATTATTCTAAACTCGGCAGGTAATGTTTCATAGTTTACATTTTTATCGGAATTAAAATAATCATTTTGCTCATCTGTTAAATTTTTTCCACTTGCTATGTATTTTGTTAATGCATCTCGTTTGGCATAGTTAATTGCTTGTGTTAAACTTCCAAGTGTTTTTGCAAAATCAAAAACAGTTTTATCTCTATTATTTATAATGGCGTATTTTAATTGAAGTGTGTTTTTTTCGAACTTAAAATTTGAATCAACACTCATATTTATTCCTACTACAAAATTGCGAGCAAAGGTTCGTTTTAAATAAGCTGTATCAATCCAAATACTGGTATCAGCTTTTGCTTGTATGGCAAATAAAGATGATTGAAACTCAAGCGTACGTGAGTCGCCAAACAAATTTTTCATTGCCAATTGATAAAAACTAGTCAATACATCCTGACTGTTCCCCGATTTATTATTTGCACTTTCGCGAACACTCCATTTTGCTTTATCATCAGCTTCTTGAGCAAATACAACTGAAGAAACAATAAGCAATAAAAAAAATATGTGCTTTTTCATTATCAAATAGTTATTTTTATTGAACGTGAAAATGGTCCAGCCGCATTTACCTGACGTTTTATAATTTCTTCATCAGGTAATTCTACCGTAATTTTTGTTCCTCCTGCCGGAGAAACACCATCGATTAGTATAGTATACTCTCCTTTACTTAAATTAAAATTTTTACAACCCGTAGATGATTGCCTGTAGCTAGAATCAATTAAAGGTACAATGCTTACATCTGCATAACCTCTTCCACCTTTAAATTCAAAACAAATTTGCATCTCTTTCATCTTTTATTTTTATTGATGTTTAACCAAAAATAAATTAATTTTTGAAATGCACAATTATTTTGATGAACAAAAAACGTTATAAATAAAGCGATGTAAGATTGATGTAAGATTTTTAATAACAAAAAAAGCACACACACATGTACACCATTTGTATCTCTTTATTAAATAATGATTCAAAGATTCTGTTTTTTGAACTATTTTTTAATGTAAGAAACGAAGCATTTTTTAATTTTTTTTTGCTTAATCGACTTGATAATAAATTGATTTTTAAAAAATTTATTCGTTCTTGTTTTTTGTTTCTTTTATAGGATAAAAGAAAATACAAAAATCTGCTCACGCTCTTTAAACTGAAATAAATAGAGATACTCAAATTAACAGAACACAATTGATTTATAAAATCATGTTATTTCGTTAATGCCAATCGAGTGTTTTTGTTTTCTAAAAAAATGTATCGAGAAGTGTTTGATTAGAATAAATTCATAAATGCTCACCCATATTTTTCGAAAAGTCTGGTTAACGGCAAGCAGGCTCAAAACAGGAACACATTGCAGAACTCTTACCTTCAGCATCTCCGCCCGCCACACTGATTTTAATCATCCCACAACAATATATTGCAAATAAATGATAGCTTTGTGTCCTCAAGAATAAAAAGCATTTCTTCTGTTTTATTCTTCATTCTAATTTTTAAAACAATAAATATGTCACTTAACGAACAACTAAAAGAACGTAGCCAAGGCTTATGTGAATTATGTAATGCCGAAAATGCAACAATAGAATATACTGTAAGTCCGAAAAGCGATGATATTATTGAACATCAAGTTGCTATTTGCAACACTTGCTTATCGTCAATTGATAACAAAGAAGCGAATTTTCACTGGCGCTGTTTAGAAGGAAGCATTTGGTCACAAGAACCTAGTGTGCAAGCTTTGTGTTACCGAATTTTGCATGGCATTAAGGAAGAAGAATGGGCAAATAACTTAATCAACTCTACCGATTATGATGAAAATGTAATTCAATGGGCATTGAGCGCTTTTGAAAAACCAGATGTACACAAAGATGCCTTTGGCAACACACTTGAAAATGGCGATAATGTTGTGCTTACTCAAGCACTCAATGTAAAAGGGACTAATTTTACAGCATCAAAAGGAACAGTGGTAAAAAAAATAAAGCTTGTACATGATAATCCGGAACAAATTGAAGGTAAAATCAATGAACAAACCATTGTAATACTTACCAAATTTGTGAAAAAAGGATAATACCTCTCAATTAGCCAAAATAAGGTTATTAACAATATTAACATTTAATAAAATTGCCTAAAAATAAATAACACAGAGCATTATTAACAATTAAATGTTAATTAAATCAAATCTCTTAAGTCATTCTTACATCCGCTACCTCTAATTTTGTAGCGTGAATTATTCTCCTACAATCAACCGTATTAAAAATGCGCTGTTATGTGCATTTATTGTTTTGCTTACTAGCATTTCATACGCTTCTACTAAAGGTAATGGTGGCGGTGGTGGAGGAAACACTGATAATAAAAACGAAAAAATAGTTTCCACCTTTTACATTAAGTCCTTTAAAATTAATAAGGATGGTATGATTAGCTGGACAACCAATAACGAACAAGGCTCATTACCTTTCATTGTTGAGCAGTTTATTTTCGACAAATGGGTTAAAGTAGCTGAAGTACCTGGCATTGGAACGCCCAGTCCTAACTCCTACTCCGTAACTTCTACATTACATGCTGGTGAAAATAAATTTCGTGTTCGACAGAAAGGCTACGATAAAATGAGCCGATTTTCCGACACATTTACCTATTACTCAAAAAAAGAGCCTGTAAACTATAGTATCACCAATAAAAATCAAACCATCAGTTTTACCAGCGACACCTATTTTATCATTTACAATCCGTATGGAGCAATTGTAAAACAAGGCTATGGTAATTCTTGCGACATTTCAAACTATACTCAAGGTTATTACTGTTTAATTTATGATAACAAACTAGGTGGTTTTGAAAAAAAGAAAGTATTATTTAAAAATACTTTTTGCCCCATTATTATCAATCCACCCCATTGGCTTAAACGTAAAAAGTTTAGAGTTTAATATCTTACTTATTTTCTCGACAAACCAGCTTGTCGACACTCTCCAAAGGAGCAAACAAAATTACAACGTATAGTTGCTCTGAAGACTCATACTATTTTAGTTAACGTCACTTCGAACTCTTGTCGAGAAGTATTTGATTAGAATAATCACACAATGCCTAGGCACTTTCTCGACTTCGCCTGCCTACCGTCAGGTAGGCTCGAAATGAAAACATGTAAGGTTGCTCTGTTATAATTTACCCCTAAAGCAAACGAACTAAAACACTATCTTTCCCCAATCTGCTGGCGCCACATGGCAAAGTACAAGCCTTTTTGAGCAATCAATTCATCATGCTTACCACTCTCGGCTATTTTACCTTTTTCTAAAACAATAATTTTATCGGCATGCATAATGGTGCTCAAACGATGCGCAATTAAAATGGTAATATGATTTTTATTTTCTGAAACCGAACGAATTGTTTTACTTATTTCTTCTTCTGTTAATGAATCCAATGCTGATGTAGCTTCATCAAACACTAATAAACTTGGCTTGCGTAACAATGCACGAGCAATCGACAATCGTTGCTTTTCACCACCCGATACTTTTACACCACCTTCACCTATCATAGTGTCCAATCCTTTATCAGCTCTTGCTAATAAGGATTGGCAAGCTGCTTTTTCTAATACTCGCATACATTCTTCATCAGTAGCATTGGGTGCTACAAACAATAAATTTTCTTTAATAGTTCCTGAAAATAATTGTGTATCCTGTGTAACAAAACCTATTTGCGAACGCAATACATCTAAATCAATTTTGCTATACGTGGTATCATTATAAAACAAATCACCTTCCTGAGGATGATACAACCCTACTAACAACTTTACCAGCGTAGTTTTTCCGGAACCACTCGGGCCAACAAATGCAATTGTTTCACCCTGCTTTACTTCAAATGAAATCCCATCCAATGCTTTATTGCTAGCTGTTTGATGCTTAAAGCTAACATTCGTAAACTGTAATTTTTCAATCTCCGAAAGCGGAACAGGATTTTGTGGCTTCACTTCTTTGGGTGTATTTAATATACTTTGAAAATTTTCTAATGACACCTCTGCTTCACGATAAATATTAATAATGTTTCCAAGCTCTTGCAAAGGTCCAAAAATAAAAAAGGAATATATCTGTAATGAAAACAACTGACCCAATGTCATTGTATCCGCAAAAATTAAATACAGCAATAAAAACAAAATGCTGCTACGCATAAAATTAACAAAAGTCCCTTGTATAAAGCTAATGCTACGTATATACCTCACTTTTTTTAATTCCAATCCAAGTATTTTTATAGTTGTGCCATTCAATCGTTTTATTTCTTGATCAGCCAAACCTAAGCTTTTTACTAGTTCAATGTTTCGTAAAGACTCTGTTGTAGAACCCGCCAAAGCAGTTGTTTCACCAACAATCTTCTTTTGTATTTTTTTAATTCGCTTACTTAATATCGAAGTAACAAAACCTAAAACAGGAACAGATGCAAAATAAATAACAGCAATGAGCCAATGTATTTTAATAGCGTACACCATCACAAACACTACACCTACAAGTGATGTAAATAAAATACTTACAAATGCATTAATTAATTTCTCTACATCTGTTCTGACTTTTTGTAATTTACCCAATGTCTCTCCGCTTCGCTGATCTTCAAAAACCTGATAAGGTAACTCCAATGAATGTTTTAATCCATCGGAATATATTTGTGCTCCTAATTTTTGAGTAATTACATTCACATAGTAGTCTTGGAAATTTTTAGCAATACGAGATACCATTGCAGCTCCCATAGATAATAAAATCAATCCGCCTACACCTAATACATACTCTTGTTTTGTGCGTTTTACTACAGAAGTAGCATATTCATCCACAATCAAACGAAATACATGAGGATCGAGTAAAGAAAATAATTGGTTGATGGTAGCCAATACCAAGGCTAAAGCAACCAACCACTTGTACTGTTTTAAATAACTAAAAAGTAATTTCATTTATTTTTTTGCGCAAAGTTAATTATAAATTACATGTATATACATTTATTATAACTCTTGTTTCTTGAAAAATAAAATCTTATATTTGTTAGACAAAACACTTAATATTAAAGACAAAGTGCCAATTATTACAGATAAAATAGAATGCACTTCCTTCACTGTTCATTTAAGAGAAGATGGAATTATGCATTATCATGTAAAAGCTGTTGGTGAATTTGGCATTAACGATTTAAAAGAAGGAATGTATGCTGCTAATGAAATAGGAAGAGGAAAAAAATTTTACAACATAGTTACGTTTGAGGATTTTATTACTGTATCTGCAGAAGCACGAGAGTTTGCCGCTTCAGAAGAATCAAACCAATATACTATTGCCGATGCATTTGTTGTAAAAAATAATGCATTAAAATTAGTTGGCAATTTTTATTTAACATTTAACAAACCTAAAGTACCAAGCAAACTTTTTACAGATGAAGATAAGGCCATTGCTTGGCTTTACTCTTTACAAAAATAAACCCCATTGGTATTAGAAGAAAAACATACTCAACAAGTAATTACGTTTGAAACCACAAATGTTTCTATACGTGAAGATGGGATTGTACTTGTGAACGTAGATGCCAATACCGAAATTGATGTTCCACACGTAAAGCAAGTAGTGAGCGCTATCAAACAATTGGGCAAAGGAGATAAATTTCCACTCTTAATTATTGCAGGTGAATATACTTTACCCACACCGGAAGCTAGGGCATACATTGCAACTCCCGAATCAGATCCATACGCTAAGGCTGAAGCATATGTAGTAAAATCATTTTCACAAAAATTAGTAGGTAATGTTTTTCTGAGCTTTAATAAACCTGCTCGCCCCACAAAAATTTTCACTTCCGAAGAAAAAGCTGTTGAATGGCTTCAACAATTTTTATAATTTTTTAGCTAGCTCCATTAAAACGGAACTTGGTATTTCATGCTTTCCATCAAATCGTACCGATTCAAAACTCACTTCATTTTTTCTTAATATCGCCTCTTGTTCTTCTACCTCTGCAGGAGTAATGTATTCATCATTTGTACCCATCACAAAATACATTTTAAATGTGTTAAAATAAGTTTTCTCCATTTCAAAATTAATATCCGAAGGAAATGTTCCACCCCATAAAAACAAATGATGAATCGTTGGCTTTTTTATTGTCAACCAGCGCAAAACAGTGGCTGAGCCTTGTGAAAAACCAAACACATTTATCTTTACCTGCTTATCCTTAAATAAATCCAACACGTCCTGATACACCAAGTCTAAAAAATTACAATAATCTTTAATATCTTCTAATCTATCTTCTTTTGTCATCCAGCTGGCAACCACTCTACCTGAAAACCCTTGCCAATAAAAACGATGCAACCCTTCGGGTGCAACAATCAAAGTTTTTCCATCATTCAAAGGTTCAAAATTTTTAATGAAATAGCTCGCCAGTTGAGCATAGCCATGACAAACAATCCACACTTGTTTAGTTTGTTCGGTAGACTCGCCTAAAATAAAATAACGAGCAGTTTTAGGGACAACAATATTTTTTTGTTTCATATTAAAAATAAAAAAGAGGCTGGTTCAATAAAGTATGACACAGCCTCTTTTAATAAAAGTTAAATTTATTCTACCACAATCACTAAATACTTAGAAACACTCCAAAAATTTTCAGCGTTGGTAATTACAATTTTTTCAGCCTTTCCTTCTGCCCCTTCTATCTTATATGAATCGGCAGGGTGAGAAGTTACTAACTTTGCTTTTTTAGAGCCTAAAACAATTTCAGAAGTTGTAGTAATATCAACTTTAGTGAAATAATTTTTATTGAAATCTTCTTTTACTTTTTGCGATTTCCCAATACCAATGAAGCCACCTTCTTTTGTTAATACACCATTTTTAATCAATTCTTTCGAAGTACCAAAAGCATAAAAAGCTGTATTTAACTTTTCTGTTTTAACTCCTATTTCTTGATTTGCTTCTTGGTAGTTTAAGTTCAAGCTTGCCATTTCAATATTTAAACGCTCTAATTCTGATTTAAGCATATTAATTTGAACATCTTTCTCTTCAATT
>JAEUTT010000142.1 GCA_016787165.1 Bacteroidia bacterium
TTGCTTTGAAAGAAGGAAAGCAATAAAAAGATTTCACCATTCTATCGTGAGTGTATTTAGCTCTACACTACTAATGGGTGGTTTAACCTATAAACTATCCTAACATTCGTTCCAATAAAAAAAAGAAACCGATACTCATTTCTACTTACCTAACAAGCAAATATATTTTAAATTTACCTCATTAAATAAGCATAAAAATGTTGGTTATTATTGCCTAAATACCAATGGATTGTAGTAAATTCGCTTCACAAAATGAAATGCTACTTCTCACATATTGTAATAGCAATATTACTTGTATACTCATTTGCGTTAAAAGCGCAAAACAAAGCCTACATTCAAACGATTGAAAAACGTATTGAGCAATCGACAAATGAAAACGAAAAAGCTGATTTATACCGTGAACTTTCTTTTGAATACCTTAATTTTGACTCCCGAAAAGCATTACAATATGCTAAACAATCATTAGCTATTTCTCAAAAAGTAGCTTATTCACATGGCGAAACTGAAGGCTTAAATGTAATTGCAATCATCGAAAAAAATTCAGGTAATTATGTTCAATCACTCAACCTATTGCGAACTGCGTTAAAACTATCCGAAAAATCAAACGACACTTCTTCTTTAGCCAGAAGCTACTTAAACATTGGTGATGTATATTCGGTACTAAAAGATTATAAAAAAGCAATCGACAATTATGAAAAAGCGTTAGAGTTAAATCAAATAATACAAAATCAAAGTAGTAGCATTATTTCATTAAACCGAATTGCCAACAGAAACATGGATATTGGCAATTATAACAATGATACCACCTTTATATACAAAGCCATTTATTTGTACGAAAAAGCAAAAAGCCTTTCAGAAAAATTAATCGATAGTGTTAAAATTATTAACTCACATATTAATTTATCGGATGCTTATAACATTCTAGGAAACAAAACAAACAATAAAAATCATTTATTTTATTCGCTCGATTTTTCATTACGCGCCTTAAAATTATCCAGAGAAACTAAAAACAAGAGCTCCGAAATTATTAGCTTAATTAATATTGGCGAAGCTTACGAAAGTTTAAAAAACACATCAAAAGCTATTCATTACTATGAAATGGCCGAAGAAATATGTAAGGCTGTAGGCGATCAGCGTTGGAGAATAAATATTCATAAGTTTTTAGCCAACTCCTATTATTCTTTAAACAATTATCGCATTTCAATGAATCATATTAATGATGGAATTGTACTTGCAAAGCAAGAAGGTTTAAAAGAATACCTTCGCGATTTTTACCAATTACTATCGCAATATCATTTAAAACAAAAAAATTACAACGAGGCATTTGATGCACAACAAAAGTACATTAGCTACAAAGACAGCTTAATTAATGAAAATACAGCAATCAATATCTCACGACTTCAAACCGAACTCGACATTGATAAAAAAGATTTGGAAATTAAACTCTTAAATAAAAATGCCGAAATACAAAACGAAAAAATAAGAATACAAACCATTCAACGCAACTATTTGTTAATGGCTATTTTAGGTTTTATCATTCTGTTATCTATAGTGTATTATCGTTACCACGAAAAACAAAAATCGGAACAACAAATTTTAAAAGCTAAAAACATTGCTGAGCAAGCAAAAGAAGCACAAGAATTATTTTTGGCAAATACCAGCCATGAAATTCGCACACCCATGAATGGTATCATTGGTATGACACACCAATTAATGGATACCGACTTAACACAAGAGCAACAGGAATACATAGATGCCATTCAAGAATCATCAAACAATTTATTAGTCATTATTAACGATTTGCTCGATTTATCAAAAATACGAGCAGGTAAAATGGTTTTTGAAAAACGGGTATTTAAACTGGATGATGTTTTCAAAAATTTAATGCACAGCTTACAATACCGGTTAAATGAAAAAAATTTAAATCTTTCGTCTGAAATTGACAACAGTATTCCTGAATATATTTTAGGTGATTCTGTTCGTTTGTCGCAAATATTACTCAACCTAGCGGGTAATGCTTTAAAGTTTACCGAAAAAGGATTTGTGAAGCTACATGCTACTTTACAATCGGAAACAGAAAATACTGTTAAAATTTTATTTTCGGTAAACGACTCAGGAATTGGTATTCCAAAAGAAAAATTAAAAACAATTTTTGATTCTTTTACTCAGGTTAATGCCAAAACAACTAAAAAATATGGTGGTACAGGCTTAGGTTTATCCATAGCCAAACAACTTATTGAGCAACAAGGTGGAGAAATATCGGTACAAAGTAAACTTCATGAAGGTTCTCAATTTAGCTTTGTATTAGAGTTTAATAAGGCTAAAAAATCGAATATTGAAATTATAAAAGGAACAAAATCAAGTATTCCTTCAGCTATTTTTAATAATATAAAAGTATTAATTGTAGATGATAATAAAATAAACCAACGTGTGGCTGCACTCACGTTGCAAAAATGGAAAGCAAAATGTGAATTTGCCGATGATGCAAAAACAGCTTTCAATTTATTGAAAAATAAAAATTTTGACCTCAT
>JAEUTT010000176.1 GCA_016787165.1 Bacteroidia bacterium
GAATAAGCGTTAATCTATTCTATAAATTTCCATGATGTCTGCTAGAATTTTCTTAAAGTCAATTTTTAAATCGATTAATTTTCCGGTATGAATATCAAACACCCAACCGTGAACCATCAATCCTCTTTCTTTGTGTGCGCTTTGAACGGCTGCTGTTTTAATTAGATTCACACACTGTTCTTGTACATTCAATTCTACTAAACGATCATAGCGTTTATTTTCATCTTTTATAGTATTTAATTCATCTTTGTGCAAACGATATACATCACGGATATTACGTAACCAAGGATTTAAAATTCCTAAATCGGCCGACTGCATAGCTGCTTTAACCCCACCACATGCATAATGTCCACAAACAATAATATGATTTACTTTTAAATGGCGTACTGCATAATTTAAAACCGACATGGCATTTAAGTCGATACTTACCACCATATTAGCAATGTTACGATGTATAAACACTTCACCTGGTTGAACTCCCATCAAGTCTTCAGCAGTTACTCTACTATCAGAACAGCCTATGTACAAATATTCAGGGCTTTGTCCTTGCGATAATTTTTTAAAATAATTTGGATCTAGTTGTAATTTTTCTGCAATCCAATTACTATTGTTCTCAAAAATTGATTGAATGTTCATTGTTATTTTTTTAAGATAAAATATTATTAACTGGCTTTAATGGCGATGGAACACTTGACTCATTCAACATTTCACGCAAATCAATTTCTATTGTTCTGCTGATACTGGTTATAGGAACATCATTTGCACTACCTTCAAATGGATTTTCAGATGCTTCACCTATTTTTTCCATTGTTGTAAATACCCAACCCGATAAAACACTAAATGGAACAGTTAACCAAACATAATAATCACCCAACTTATCAAATTCTTGCAACATACCTAATGGTAATAAAAAAACAAACAATTTAATAAACCATAAGTTTAAAGTAGCATATTGGCGAGGATAAGGAAAATTTTTAATTCGCTCCGAAGCACCTTGATTATTTAAAAACTCAGCCAATACTTTTTGTAAATCCATATGTCTGAAATCTTCAATTAAGCCAAGTTCTAAAAGTTCTTTAAGATGTGCTGACTGCAAAGCAATAATTTGAGTTGCTTTATTAGATTTACTCATTACAATCTTATACTCTTCATTACTTAAATAAGGCTTTAAAGCATCTTCTAATTTATTAGCATGCTCTTCAATGGTAAACCATTTATTTTTATATTCTGCATTATGCGCTTTGTAAATTGCTTCCCACTGACGCGGTTCTCTTAATTGATAACGTAATGCTGTTAACCATGCAAAATGACGATTATACAGTTTTTGATGTACTTGTTTTAATTCATCAGCCGAAAGAGGTTTTAAGGCATGTTTATTACTCACATAATCTTTTACCATAATTCCCCAAGTTCTGCTTGAATTAACAATGGCACCCCAAACTTTTCGAGCTTCCCATGTTCTATCATACGATGCATTGTTTTTAAAACCGACAACAAATGCTACTGCTGTACCCAATAATGCTATTGGCAGCCATGGTAAAGCCAGCCATTTCCAATCCAAGTGTACATACAAAGCTGTGGGTATTGTACATATAATTAAAAGTGCATAAATATCTCTTCTTGTCCAAAAAAGCACTTCTTTTGCTGAATAATTATTTCCTGAATGCATCGTTTAAAATTTATACTTAATTAATATTTTTCACTCCTTTATGAAACTGTTCTAAAAATAATCGAATAATCAATTGATATTTCCTGAAATCGACTGTTCTATCTTGATTAAAATCGAAATTAGTGATTTCATCAAATGTATTTATAAAATTAGGTTCTTGATTTCTTGTAAGCAAATTTAATTGTATACAATAATTCCTTTTTAATAAATCACCGTCATCTAGAATATTTATCAAATTAGCTAAGGCTAAAATATTTTGCGAGTCAATAACAATTGCTTTTTTAAAATACTCAATTGCCATTTCACTATTACTTAAATGATAATATTCATTTCCTATCATAACAAATAGAGCAGATAAATGAGTTATCTCTTTTTCAAGTTCCAACAATAAATCTAACGCACTGCTATGCTTCCCTTCTGATGATAAACATAAGGCTTCTATTATTTTATACGGTGGTAACTCTCTACTCTTTATTTCTTGAAGCTCTTGTACAAAAGAAACTGCTTCATCTTGTTTACCCATGTACTGCATACATGCCGCATATTTAAATGAATATCTTAAAACGTTTTTATTTTCTATAATTAAATCATTCAAAAGCAAAAACGCTTCTTCGTACTTTTTTTTAGCCATTAACACAGTACTCAAATAATAGTTTGATTCATTTACTATTTTCTTCAAGTTTTTTTCTTGATCTACCTCAAATTTTTGAATATAGCCCAACTCCATCATTTGAAATAAGGCCGCTGTTGAATACCACGAATTTTGAGTACTATCAGAAAAACTTAATTCAGACTCTCCTTTTATTTTTTCCCAACTTTCAATAGTTGATTGTTGTTGAGTATTTTTAAAAATATCCAACATAATTTTCCCATCCATATCGTCTGCCATAGGTAAGTTAAAAAACTGAAGTAGTGTTGGGGTAATGTCTAATAAATTGGCTCCTTTAATTTTTATTCCGTGTTTAATTTGATTACCCGAAATACAAACAACACCAAAAGAGGAGTGCTCTAATGCAGGAGAAGCGGGATCGTTAGGCAATCGAACAGGACGTAAATGATTTGAATAAAATCCATGATCAGATAATACAATTACCGTAACATCATCACCTGCCAAGTTTATTAACTCACCCAACATTTCATCATGATATATGTACATTTTAGCAACAACTTCATTATACAATTCATAATACTCCTGTGGCACACCATGCATTTGAGGAGGATAGTATTTCATGAATGTATGACTTACTTGATCTATCACATCAAAATAAACTGCAGTAAAATCCCAATCAGTGGCAATCATACTTTTTTTTGTTGCATTTTGTATGCTTTTAGCATTGGCTAATAATGCTGCTAAATTATGTAAGTGCTTATCCTTATCTTGATTAATTGTATGAGCTTTAGGAACAAAAAAAGCTAAATCATTTAATGTTATATCTTCTGAATAAACTCTACCTTTTTCAAATTCTTGTGTTCTATTTTGGGGATAAACTACGTTTGAAATAAGAGGTTCTCCTTTACCTTTTTTGGTAAACATATTCGAAACCGAAATTCCATTAACCGGTTCAGCCGGATGACTTGGCCACCATCCGATTACATTAGTAACATATTTATTTTGTGATAAAATATTCCATATAGCCTTACATTGCCTAGAAGTAACCGATACTGGTCTCGGTTCGGCTTTTTCTAAATCTGGTTCAATAAATCCAAGTATGCCATGCTTGTCTGCCGTTTTTCCAGTAGCAATGGATGTCCATAGCATAGGAGAAAGTGCAGGCTTTAATGTTTCAATTGTACCTGAAGCTCCATTTTCAATAATAGATTGTAAATGGGGCATTTTATTTTGTGTTAATAAATCGTTGATGATATCCCAGTGAGCAGCATCCCAACCAACCAATAAAACTTTTTCCTTATTTTTTTTAGTCAGCTCCATACTTTAATATCGCTGAATTTTACCACTACCAGTCATTGGTAATGAATCAACTATTTTTACTCTTTGTGGAATTTTGTATGTCGATAATTTTTTTCGACAATATGTCAATACTTCTTCAACATCTATACTAGCTCCTTCTGCTAATACAATTTCTGCCTGAACTATTTGTCCCATTAAAGGATGTGGAGTTCCACTTATGCGTGCTAATTTAATTTCCGGTAAATTTTCTAATACCGCTTCTACCTCTTCAGGAAAAACTTTATTACCTGACACATTAATCATTGACTTTTCTCGTCCTTCTACTTTCACTAATCCATCTATCGACTTGGAAGCATAATCAGCTGTTAAAAAATATCCATTTTTTAACACCTGCTCTCTTAACATGGGAGGCGTAAGGTACGCATCAAACATTCCCGGCCCTTTGATGGCCAAATGTCCAACACTCCCAATTGGCAATAGATTGTGATTGTCATCTAAAATCTCTACCTGATAATCGGGTAAAGCATAGCCAACCGCATCTGGTTGTTCTTCCGATTTAATTGTATTGATAATTGGCAAGCCAATTTCAATAATTCCGTATGCCTGACTTACATTTATTCCGAATCTTTTCTTAAAAGCATTGCATACATCAGCAGAAATTGCAGCAGATGTTGAGATAACTTTTTTTAATGATGGTAACATTGTTTCACTTGTATCGTTAGCAAGTAATCTAATTTGCATTGGTGAAGCGTACAATAATGTTCCTTTATGTTGATTCGTGATTTCTATTATATTTTTTGCTAAAAAGTCTTTAGCTATAGCAATGGCTGCACCATACTTTACATACAATACAATGGATACAACAAAATGATATGCCATTGGCAACACCCAAACCACGGTATCGCCAACACTTAAATTCAATGCTTTGTTTGCAGCAGTAATTCTTTCTTCTACCGAACAATGTGAAACAACAACTCCTTTTGATTTACCAGTTGTACCCGATGTAAAGCGAATAAAAGCAGGCTGAAAAACATGTGCAGCAAAAATGTGCGATTGGCTTATATTAGTTGTAGAAAAACGAAATGAATCAATTTTTAATTTAATTAAACTAGACTTTGTTGCTGTTGGGGTCACACCATTCAAATCATCAAGTATTGCATAGAGCTGTGCTTCATTTAAAACATCATCCAATTCTGCTGATTTTAATTGGTGTGACAATGGCATAACACAAGCACCACATCCTATTACAGCAAATATTCCTGTTATAAAATTTCGTCCATTACGAGCCATCACTCCTACTCCCATTCCGGAAGTAATTCCCAACTTCAATAAGTTAATTTTTAGCTCTTCGGTTTCTTCAAAAAGTTCTTTGAAAGTAAGTGTTCCATATTCATCGTAAACTGCGGGCTCATTTGGCCATTGTTCTGATGCGGTTTTTAGTAGTTGGTAAACGGGGAGTGAACTCATCAAACAAATATAACTATTTTACAGCTGCAAAAATTGAATTTTTTTACAGATTAAATCTTCCGAATCCCCTACCATAGAAGCATATACTCCTGCAGCATACCCTGTTTGAAAACAAATACCCATTACTCGAGCACTTGCAATTGCTTCTGCATCAGCTGAAATAGACCTTCCGGCAAAAAATAAATTCTTGATATATTTTGATTTTAAACATCTAAGAGATATTTGGTAGAAGCTTTCGTATTCAAAATAGGTCATTTGAACTCTTTTATCCATCCCCCACTTTTCTATTGGCCATGTTCCAATGGCAATAGCATCCTCAAATTTATTACACTGCAAAACATCATCTACCGTTAACACGTAATTACCTATAGGTCTTTTTGAAATTCTAAAACCAACTTCAGGTGCTATGCTTTTTAACTTGGCATTTTTAAATACAGAAATATGCTTAATTAAAAAATCAGCTAATTCCTGTATCATTTCATTTGCTTTATTTTTAATGTCCAAGTAGTTTTTCCCTTTATAAGTAACCTCAATTGGTATACCTATTTTAAAACTTACGCATGTATTTTTTACAGAACCTTGAACAACATATACCCTATCAAAATAAGGAGGAAGAATATCATTGTCAATCGCCAATTTTAATTCTTTTATCAATACCATTCCTAGCTGAGTTTCTGAAATTGGCTCCACGTTTTCCATTGTAAACACTTGCGCTGCCGCCTGATAATTATCCTCCTCCATTATTGGTAGTTGAGCTAATTCACTTACAATACTCTCACCCGAACAATCAATTATTGAATTAAATGTAAATTGAATTTCATTTTCATTTAATTCAATAGTTGCAGTTTTTAACTCATCGCGATCTACACCTACTTTTTTAAGTGATGCATTGTAATAAACATGAATATTGTGCTTGCAGATATAATTGTTCACAATAGATTTATACACATCTATATTATATGGCAAATAATGCAGGCCTATTATATTACTTAAAGGTGTTGTTTGCGATTTAGATTGAAGTTCAATAGCAAACTTTTTAGCAAAACCTTTAACTGCAAAAACCGACTCTTTATTTTTTGAAAAATTGTATAACCCACAAACAGTACCGACTTCAGCACCCGTTGCTTTGCCTCCTAAATAGCTGTTTTTTTCAATCACAATAGCTTTCAATCCCATTTCTGAAACTGCAACAGCAGCGGAAAATCCAGCCGCTCCTCCACCTATAATCAAAACATCTGTTTTAATCTGTTCCATCATTCTACTAATCTAATAGTATTTTGTTAAGATTGTTCTTCATTTCCTCCAATTCTTTTTCACTAATGGAAGTGCTTATGTATGCAAAATTCAAACGAATACTCCCATTAAATCTTAAAAACGAAAATGTTAATCCAGGAGGGTAAGTGTGCTGAGGATAAATTTGTACATTCTCAATTTGCTTATCAAACAGCTGTTCCATGTGTTGAATATTTTCACCTGTTGATGTGTATAAGAAACTAGCAAAAGAACCTTCGCTTGAACGATTCACTAAAAAATAATACAACCGATTAGGAATATGACGCATCATATTTAATAACATATTGTATTTTTTTGGCATTTCCATTTTTAATTGTTCTGCCATTTGTTTGTTTAGCGATTCTATTGTTTTCTCTATAGAATTCAAGTCTGTTTGGCTAAAACGATAAAACAAGGTAGATACATTATTAGTAACAATAGGCCCTTTAGCGCCTCTCAATCGACCATCATAAGGAATAGGAAACCATAAATCGCCAACACTATTTCGTTTTTTATTAAGCTTATTCACAACATGAGCGCACGAAGCAATTAAAAACAAATTTAGTCCAAAACGTGCACCTTTTTTTACTGCATTTTTTTCTATTTGCTCTACTATTTCTTTTTCAAAAACAAGTGTATGGTACAAGGGTATTCCTTCGTTTTCAATTTTTTGAGTAACGGATGCTATAGGTGCTTTTGATGATTTTTCAATAAAATGTTTTACCTTATACATATTTTTGATGTATTGGTATATAGAAACTTTCGTTTCTTCTTTTGGAAAAAAATGATGTAAATCATTCGCATTAAAATAATGAACAGAAGAAAGGTGTTTAATCAGTATTCCTGCGCCTCTCCCATCCATCAATATATGATCCCATGAAAGAACAAAAGCACTTTTACCACTTTTATAATGAACCAAATCACATTGAATAAAAGTTTCTGAATTTAATTCGATTGTATT
>JAEUTT010000240.1 GCA_016787165.1 Bacteroidia bacterium
TTCAAGCTCCAGGAAACATTGCAACACAAATTGCAAATAAAGCAGGAGTTGTAAATGATACAGGTACATTTTGGTGGTTCCAATCAGTATTGATTTTAGTAACAGGAACTATGTTTGTAATGTGGTTAGGTGAAAAAATTACAGATAAAGGAATAGGAAATGGTATTTCATTAATCATTATGATCGGTATCATTGCTCGTTTACCTTTTGCATTTATTTCTGAGTTTGGTTCTCGTGTGAGTGGCGAAGGTGGAGGATTAATCATGATGTTGATAGAAATTGTATTGTTGTTGTTAGTAATTGTAGGTTCTATCATGTTGGTTCAAGGAACAAGAAAAATTCCTGTTCAGTATGCTAAAAAAATTGTTGGAAACAAACAATACGGTGGTGTTCGTCAATACATCCCATTAAAAGTAAATGCAGCAGGTGTAATGCCTATCATTTTTGCTCAGGCAATTATGTTTATTCCATTAACCATTGCACAAGCTGTAGGTTCTGATAATATTACAGGTTTTGTATCTACATTCTCAAACCATTATGGTTTTTGGTACAATGTAGTATTTGCATCATTGATTATTATATTTACTTATTTTTATACTGCAATTACAGTAAATCCAAACCAAATGGCCGAAGATATGAAACGTAATGGTGGTTTTATACCAGGAATTCAACCAGGTAAAAAAACAGCAGAATTTATTGATGCAGTAATGTCACGTATCACTTTTCCTGGATCATTGTTCTTGGCATTGATAGCTATTTTACCTGCATTTGCAGTAAAATTGGATATTACTCAAGAATTCGCACAATTTTATGGTGGAACATCATTATTGATTTTAGTAGGAGTTGTATTGGATACACTTCAACAAATAGAAAGTCATTTATTAATGCGTCATTATGATGGATTAATGAAAGACGGAAAAATAAAAGGTCGTTCCTCAATGGCAATGACAACATCAGCATAAAACAAAAAAGCGGAGGTATTGTGGCGAAAGATTTGTTTTATAAGACAAAAGAAGAGATTGAATTAATAAGAGAAAGTTCTTTACTTGTTGGAAAAACTTTAGCAGAAGTTGCAAAAGTTATCAAACCCGGAGTTACCACTTTATCATTAGATAAAATAGCATACGAGTTTATAAAAGATAACAATGCAAGCCCTATGTTTTTAAACTATAATGGATTCCCTAATTCATTATGCATTTCGGTAAATGATCATGTAGTACATGGTATTCCGAGTAAATATGAGTTAAAAGATGGCGATATTGTTTCTGTAGATTGTGGTGTGTTGAAAAACAATTTTGTAGGTGACTCAGCATACACGTTTGCAATAGGAGAAGTAGCACCCAATGTGCTGAACCTACTAAAAGTTACAAAAGAAAGTTTGTACAAAGCAATTGATATGTGTGTGGTTGGAAAAAGAATAGGTGACATAGCAGATGCAGTACAAAGTCATGCAGAAGGAAATGGTTATTCGGTTGTAAGAGAATTGGTAGGACATGGAGTAGGGAAGTTCTTACATGAATCACCAGAAGTACCCAATTATGGTAAAAAAGGAACAGGCTTAAAGTTACAAGAAGGCTTAGTAATAGCAATTGAACCAATGATTAATTTAG
>JAEUTT010000300.1 GCA_016787165.1 Bacteroidia bacterium
ATAAATGCGAGAAATAGCATAATTACGTAAATCTTCTATCACACTTACTTCCGGAATATGGCTCATTTGATTGCCTTTGTTTCTAAATTTTAAAGGGATAAAGGTGTTAAATCCTTTTGTTTTATCTTGAAGTGTTCTCAAGCGATTCATGTGGTCGATACGGTGTTCGTATTTTTCAATGTGTCCATATAGCATTGTTGCATTGGATGGCATTCCCAGTTTATGAGCTGTTTCGTGCATTTCTAGCCATTCAGCTGAAGTACATTTATCTTCACAAATTTGTTTGCGTATTTCTTCATCAAATATTTCGGCACCACCACCCGGTAATGAATCTTGTCCGTGTTCTTTTAATATCCTCAAGCCTTCTTCATAAGAAACTTTTGCTTTTCGGCACATGTATTCAAGCTCAACAGCTGTGAACGCTTTTACATGAATGTCTGGTCTTATTTCTTTTACTTTTTTGATAATGTTTGCAAAATACATCAATCCCATTTTAGGGTGAACACCGCCTACAATATGAACCTCAGTAATAGGTTTTCCTTCGTATTCTTTTACTTTATCAATGATTTGTTGCTCTGTTAATTCCCAACCTTCTTCTTTGTTTTTTAATAGGCGAGAGTAGGAGCAGAATTTACAGTCGAATACACAAATATTAGTTGGCTCAATGTGAAAATTTCGATTAAAGTACACATTGTTTCCATTTTTTTGCTCTCGTACAAAATTTGCCAATACACCTAAATAACTAAGCTCTCCATTGTTATACAAATGAACTCCTTCATCAAAAGTGATGCGCTCATTGTTGTATACTTTTTCTGTAATTTTTTTTAAGCTAGTGTCTATTTTTGAGTGCAAGATTATGGATTCTATATTTTGAGTTTGCATAGTATTTCTTTATTGGTAATAACAAGCACAAAGGTAGCAAAGTTTATAAAATATGTTTTAAATTGCTCATTATTAGCATTGCTTTTGCTAATTTTGATTGTTTTATGAATGATATTAAAATACTATTAGCTGAAGATGAGGAACATCTTTTAAAAGCAATTCAACTTAATTTGGAGTTAGAAGGTTATTCCGTTACCTCTGTAAGTAATGGATTGCTTGCAATGAATGCATTTCGTTCTAATTCTTTTAATCTAGTCATTTTAGATGTAATGATGCCTGAAATGAATGGCTTTGATGTGTGTGAAGAAATTAGAAAATCAAATCAAAGTATTCCTGTTTTATTTTTAACAGCAAAAAACACAAGTGAAGACAAGATTAAAGGATTGAAGCTGGGGGCAGATGATTATTTAACCAAGCCTTTTAATTTGGAAGAATTTTTACTTCGTGTTCAAATTTTAATTAAGCGACAACAAAATTTAAAAACAGTTAATGATATTGATTTTTATACTTTTGGTAACAATGAAATAAATTTTAAAACATTTGAAATAAAAGGAGTAGAAGGAACTAAAATAGAAATTACAAAGCGAGAAATAGCTTTGCTGAAATTATTAATTGAGAAAAAAGGAGAAGTTGTTTCGCGTGAACAAATATTGGATCATGTATGGGGGAAAGAGGTATATCCATCTTCCCGCACTATTGATAATTACATATTGGCTTTCAGAAAGTATTTCGAAAAATCAGCTAAATCACCTCAGTATTTTCATTCCATTAGAGGCGTTGGCTATAAGTTTACCGAATAAAAATTTTATAAGCTTTTGATTACTGTTCTTATTTTCACTAAATCAGTCATTAGCTTTTCAAAATGATCAAGGTGTAACATATTAGCACCATCTGATTTTGCCTTAGATGGATTAGGATGTGTTTCTAAAAACAATCCATCAACACCCACTGCAATAGCAGCTTTAGCAATGGTTGCAATCAATTCTGGCTTTCCGCCTGTAACACCACTTGTTTGATTGGGTTGTTGCAAGGAGTGGGTGATATCCATAATTACAGGCACATTGTTTTTTTGCATTTCTGGTATCCCACGGTAATCAACTACTAAATCTTGGTAACCTAAAAACGTTCCTCTTTCGGTTAGCATCACATTTGAATTTCCAGAATCACGTACTTTGTCAACTGCAAATTTCATTGATTCTGCTGATAAAAATTGACCTTTTTTTATATTCACATGCTTTCCTGTTTTAGCGGCAGCAATTAATAAATCGGTTTGGCGACAAAGAAAAGCAGGTATTTGTAGAACATCAACATACGTGGCTGCTATCGCTGCTTCTTCTGCTGAATGGATATCAGTAACAGTAGGTATATTAAAGTGTTGACCCACCTTTGCAATAATTTCCAATCCTTTTTCATCGCCAATACCTGTAAAAGAATCTATCCGAGAGCGATTTGCTTTTTTATAAGAAGCTTTGAAAATGTATGGTATACCTAGTTTATCGGTTATTGATTTTACCTTTTCTGCTATTTCAAAACAAACATCCTCACCTTCAACTACGCATGGCCCGGCAAGTAAAAAGAAATTGTTTGTATCTAAATGTTGAATATTTTTAATATTGTTGATTGACATAATTACTTGAAATTTTTAATGAATGAAATGTATGCTCCTTGTCCGGCAGTTTTTTTAGGAGCAATAAACCCTTCTATATTATTGCTGCCGATATATATATCAAATCCTTTTCCTACACTTGCAAAAACACCAATTCCATAATTAAAATTACCGTAACCTCCGTAGCCAATGGTAGCATTTGCAGCAATGTTTTTATTGAATTGATAATTTCCTTTTACATAAACTAATAAGCTATAATTTCCATTGAATACATATCTAATTCCTTCGGTTAAATTAAATTTAGGACTTAATTGTGTTTCATAGCTAAGGTTAAGTACAGCAGGTAAAGTAACAGAAACAGACTGCTTTTTGAATGGTGCTATCGCATTTATAATACTATCTTGTGATGTCCCCGAAAATGTAGAGTCTTGCAAATCATAAATACTGTTTACATTAAAGCCGGAATAATGAAACAACGAATCTTGGTTTAAGTAAAGTGTTTGTTTATTAAATTTTATAAACCCAATATCTGCTACTGATAGTATTAATTTCGACATTCCTAATTTTGAATTAAATGGAGCTTCAAAATAAATGTCAATGCTTGCACCGTAGCCATTGAATGCTCCAATTCCTTTTTTTGCAGTATCGCTTTGTGCTACTTGAAGTGATGTGTTAAAATCAATGTATTGACCATCTTCACTTGTAAATAATTCAGCTTTTTTAGCAAAAATAGAAGCATATTGCTCACCTTTTAAAAATGAGATACCAACTCCCCAACGAGCGGCACTGTCGAGTTTGTTAGAAAAAATACCTATTTGTACTTGTTGGTATCGTATAAGATTAAGATTAAAATCACTTAAATAGGCTGTTTGTCCTGCAAATTGAGCATTTCCATAAAAACCAAGTCTAAAAAAGTCTCTCGAAAATCGAGTATCAAAATGTTGTCTGTCTCTAACGCTAAAAAATAAGCTGTAACAATCTTTATGAAACAATGAATCTAGCTTGAATGCTCCAACAATGCCATAGTTTAAATCAGCACCTATACGATTTTTACTTTTAGTTCTGCTTAATACTTGGTCTTTGAGTTCCTT
>JAEUTT010000302.1 GCA_016787165.1 Bacteroidia bacterium
CTAAATGCCGAGATTGTTCCGCTACCAAACAGTGTTGCTAAAAGTGCAACAAGTAAAGCAATACCTACAAAGACAAAGAATACGGCAAATATTTTTCCAACTACTTTGAAAATATTATGAAAAATAGCTGCAATAAAATCACCTAATTTGTTAGATGTGTTTTTTATTTTTTGTTTGTTTTCATCTGTATTTACATCTTTTTCCCAATTTTTAACCCTTTTTTTTAGGTCTTCAAATTCTTCATTTACAGCTTTTCCGATATTATTTATATCTACTTTTTCGACACGCATTTCTAATTTTTCGGCTGTGGTTTTAGCTTCTGGTATAATCATCCATAAGATAATGTATAATAAAAAACCTGTACCAAATACAAAAAAACTTATTGCGAATGCACCTCTTAGCCAAATTGGATCAAAATCAAAATAATTGGCTATACCAGAGCAAACTCCACCCAACATTTTGTCATCAGGGTCACGAAAAATTCTTCTTTTCCCATTTGTTTTATAGTGTGCTTTTGTTTCTTGTTGTTGATTATTTGCATCTTGAGCGTTTTCATCCGCAAACTCTTCGGGTTTCCCCATCGTTGCAATAATGCTTTCAACATCAGCCATCAATACAGCTTGTTTTGTTTGGCTTACTTTTGATTGAAGCATTTCAGCAATGCGCGACTCAATATCGTTCATTATTTCATCTCTACTTTCGGAGTTGGAGAAATAACCTTTGATGGCCGACAAATATTTAGTGAGTTTTTCGTACGCATCTTCTTCAATATGAAAAATGATGCCACTTAAATTCATTGTTACTGTTCTGTTCATGATATGTTTTTTTTATTATTGTTGAGTTGTTTTGTTGACTGCTTCTACTAGTTCATTCCACGTGAGGTTTAATTCTTTTAAAAATTGTTCGCCTACTGGTGTTAGTTTATAATATTTGCGTGGTGGTCCAGATGTGGATTCTTCCCATCGATAACTTAATAAGCCATCATTTTTTAGTCGGGTAAGTAAGGGGTAAAGCGTTCCTTCCACAACAATTAGCTTTGCTTCTTTCATTTTTTCAATTATTTCCGATGGATAATGTTCGGTTTTTGAAAGAACAGATAGAATACAAAACTCAAGAACTCCCTTTTTCATTTGTGCTTTTGTGTTTTCTATATTCATTTTTTATTTTTTTATTCTGTTGTTATTTGACAATGCAAAGATATGTGTAAATTTTAGTACTATGCAAGACATAGTACTAAAATAATTGTTAAGTATCTGTAAATCAATAAGAAAAAATTATCATTGAAAATGAAAAAATGCGTATTTTTGCAAAAAAATATTCTTTTATGCATCTATCCCAAGATTTTCATGAGCTTTTTTCAATCGCTTCATTAATCAGTTTATTGACTTTATCGGTTTTAGAAATTGTTCTGGGTATTGATAATATTATTTTTATTTCAATAGTTGCAGGAAAGTTGCCAAAAGAAAAACAAGGTAAAGCAAGAGCGATAGGTTTGATGTTAGCTTTAGTTATGCGTGTTGCCTTGTTGTTTAGTATTTCTTGGATTGTAAGTTTAAAAAATGCCTTGTTTCATATTGGTGATTTTGGAGTTACAGGAAGGGATATGATTTTATTTGCAGGTG
>JAEUTT010000315.1 GCA_016787165.1 Bacteroidia bacterium
GTTCCGGCACAAAAACTAAACACCATTGAACCTATTTGTGACCTTACAACACTACATCAAAAAGCCGATGGCGACAATGAATATTTAAAAGATATTTTAAGCAGCTATGTATCGGAAATGCCTATATATGCCAAAGAACTAATGGAGGCAAAAAATAGTGGGAATTATGTTATTATGGGTGCTCAGGCGCATAAAATGAGAAGCCCGGCAGCTTTACTAGGTGCAAAAGAAATGGTAAAACTGCTTTCTGCTATTGAGAAAGATTGCAAAGAAAATAAAGTAGAGAATATTTTTGATAACATTGATAAAGTTATTAAACTTGTATCTGATTCAATAGCTGAAATTAATAAGGAACTTGAATGGATTAATTAATTTCTAAACTGTATTAAACAACAAAAAATCATGATAAAAAAACTTGGGTTTAGCATAGCACTACTCCTATTTATTGCTGCTTGCACTACAAAAACAATTTTTAATACTACCAATGTGAATAATCGTTACACCATTGATTTACCTGAATACTTTCAGCCTTGTAGCGATTTACACAAAGATGCTTCATTGCAATATCAAAACACGGATATTGATATTTATGCAATGGTAATAGAAGAAAAAAAGGTTACCATGGAAAATTATGATCTTGATTACGACTTGGATTTATACTTTAAAAATATTGCATCTCAACCTTTTATTGAAAATATAAAAAATGGAAAAGTGAGCCCTCCTGGTCGGCAAGAAATAGCAGGTAACAATTCACTTATTTCTGAAATTACTGGAAATGTAGATGGAATTGATGTGTATTACCGAATGGCAATCATTGAAAGTCCCTACTCTTTTTACCAAGTGCTTTTATGGACAAGAGCTGATAAAAAAGAAAAATATTTGAATGACATTATTCACACCATTGAATCATTTAAAGAATTAGCTCATTCAGAAGATGAGTTGCCTCAACCAAAAATAAATACCGATAGCGTACAAATTAAATTAGCCTACTAATACAATGATTGCAACTGTAGAGATTAGCATGTATGCTTTAACAGATGATTACGCATCCAAAGTAATTGATTTTATTCAACGAGTAAAAAAACATCCAAACATCAGAGTAGAAGTTAATGGATTAAGCACACAATTATTTGCCGAATATGATTATTTGATGGATGTACTAAAAAAAGAAATGAAAAATGAATTTGAAAACGGAAAAGCTGTTTTTGTTTTAAAGCTTGCCGGAACCGAATTAACCAAAGAGCAATTACCTGAACAATTAAAATAATTTTTTTTATGAGTCAATTAATAGAATGTGTTCCTAATTTTAGCGAAGGGAACGATATGGGCATAATCAAACAAATCACGAATGAAATTGAATCGGTGGATGGTGTTAAATTATTAAATGTAGACCCAGGAAAAGCAACCAACCGAACGGTGGTTACATTTGTAGGAAATCCACAAGCCGTTATTGATGCAGCTTATTTGGCCATAAAAAAAGCAAGTGAATTAATTGATATGAGTAAACACAAAGGGGAACATCCACGAATGGGTGCCACCGATGTGTGCCCACTTATTCCTATTGCAGGTATTAGCATGGAACAAACAGCTGAATATGCTAAAAAATTAGCAGAACATGTGGGTAAGCAATTAAACATAGCTGTTTACTTATACGAAGCAGCTCAAAAAAACAAAGAACGTAGCAACCTTTCTGTTATTCGCGCAGGTGAATACGAAGGTTTTTTCAAAAAAATAAAATTGCCAGAATGGAAACCCGATTTTGGACCTAATGAACATAATGTAAAAGCAGGTTCTACTGTAATTGGTGCTCGCGACTTTTTAGTAGCTTATAACATTAACTTAAATACAACTTCTACACGCAGAGCCAATGCCATTGCATTTGATGTACGTGAAGCTGGCAGAGTAAAACGTGAAGGAAACCCTGTAACAGGAAAAATAGTAACGGATGCAAATGGCAATCCTGTAAATATTCCAGGAACACTAAAATCTGTAAAAGCCATTGGTTGGTATATCGAAGAATATGGGGTTGCACAAATATCCATGAACTTAACCAATATCAACATTACTCCTGTTCACATTGCTTTTGATGAAGTATGCAAAAAAGCAACTGAAAGAGGTATCAGAGTAACAGGCTCCGAATTGGTAGGATTAATTCCTTTAAAAGCATTGTTGGATGCAGGAACATACTTTTTACAAAAACAAAATCGTTCCACTGGAGTATCAGAAAGTGAATTGATAAAAATTGCAGTAAAATCATTAGGTTTAGATGAGTTAGCGCCATTTAAACCAGAAGAACGCATCATCGAATATTTATTAAAAGATGAGTCGAAAGCTCGTTTAATTAAAATGAGCTTAACCGAGTTTGCCGATGAAACAGCAAGTGAAAGTCCTGCTCCTGGGGGTGGCTCTATATCTGCTTACATTGGCGCCCTAGGAATTTCGTTAGGAACCATGGTGGCAAATTTATCATCACACAAACCAGGATGGGATGAGCGTTGGAAAGAGTTTTCGGACTGGGCTGAGAAAGGACAATATTTTAAAAATGAGCTTTTAAAAATGGTGGATGAAGATACCAATGCTTTTAATAAAATTATGACTGCATTTGGTTTACCTAAAACTACTGATGAAGAAAAGAAAGCAAGAACAGCTGCTATTCAAGATGCTACCAAATATGCCACAGAAGTACCATTTAAAGTAATGCAATTGTGTTATGAATCAATGGAAGTAATAAAAGCAATGGCAGAAGTAGGCAACCCCAACTCTGTAACCGATGCAGGTGTTGGCGCCTTATGTGCTCGTTCGGCTGTTATGGGAGCATTTTTAAATGTAAAAATAAATGCTGCAGGATTAACAGATAAAGCGTTTTCGGAGAACCTTATTGCTCAAGGTAACGTAATAGAGGAAAAAACCAAAGCATTAGAAACTGCTATTTTAAAGATTGTAAACGATAAAATTTAAAAGTTTCAAAAATAGTATTGGCTTTTCACATGAATAAAATTATTAACTATACAAATGTCAATTGTACTTAAAATAAAACGTATCATCCGTAGAAACACTACTTTTCGTAGGTTTTTCTACTCGTTTTATTTTAGACTCTTTTTGCTCGATTTCAAAAAAAATCAACTTTTACTTTTATTCTGGCTTTTATTTTTTGGAATTATTACTAATAGTGTAGCACCTCGATATGGTGTTGCATATTTGTTTTGGGGTCCAGAATATTTTGATAAAATAAGCATTCTATCCTACTTTATTACAGGTTTTGCTTGTGGTGGTTTTGTAATGTCTTACAACATTGCAAGTTATATCAAAAACGCATTTCGTTTCCCTTTTTTAGCCACACTTCGCAATCCTTTTTTACGCTATTGTTTAAATAATTTTATTCTTCCACTTAGCTTTACCCTACTCTACTGCTACCAAATTTATTGCTTTTTAAGAGCCGAAGATATATTTAGCACCACTCAAATTATATTAATGATACTAAGTTTTTTGGGTGGAAATTTATTTTTTGTTTTCATTGCCTTTACTTACTTTTTTGGTACCAACAAGGATATCACTAAACTGTACGGAATTCAACATTCGGAAACAAGTCCGCTTTCAAAAGAAAAAACACGATTAAAATCAAGCACCAATGAAACAGGTGAACGAAACCCATATTTGATTAAAGAATCAAGAGATTGGTACGTAGAAACCTATTTAGCAACACCATTCAGAATACGATTGGTTCGTTCAGTAAGGCATTACAAAAAAGAAATGCTCAAAGCGGTTTTAAAACAAAATCATAAAGCAGCATTCT
>JAEUTT010000368.1 GCA_016787165.1 Bacteroidia bacterium
ACTTCTATTCTTAATGCTTGAAATACTTGTGCATAATATTGATTCTCCTTTCCTCGTTTCACACATTTTGAAATCGCAAGCTTTAAATCATTTACCGTTTCAATTGTTTTTGCTTTTCTTGAATGAAAGACAATGGATGCTAAATAGCCGGCATTCTCTACTTCTCCATACAGCTTAAAAATGCGCTTCAAATCTTCCTCAGCATAATTATTTAAAATATCTGCTGCTGTTAACTTCCCATTTTGATCCATTCGCATATCCAATTTTGCATCAAAGCGAATTGAAAATCCCCTTTCTGCTTCATCAAACTGATGAGATGAAACACCTAAATCGGCAAGCAAACCGTCAATGGGCAATGCATTGTAGAGCTTTAAAAAATTTTTCAGAAAGCGAAAATTTTGTTTTATCAGCACAAATCGCGGATCATCAATTGAATTTTTTACAGCATCATCATCTTGATCAAATGCATACAACTTACCTGTAGTTAAATGTTTAAGTATTTCTCTTGAATGACCACCACCACCAAATGTTACATCTACATAAACACCTTCAGGGTTAATATTTAAACCATCAATACACTCTTTTAAAAGAACGGGGTTGTGATATTCCATTATTCGCTAGGCGTAGGATTAATACCACCCATCACATCTTCCGCTAATTTTTCAAAATCAGCAGTGCCTTCATTAATAAATTTCTCGTAAGCCTTTTTATCCCAAATCTCTATTCTATCTCCAGCCGCAGCCATCACAACGTTTTTGTTAATTCCAGCAAACGACATTAAATCTTTAGAAATCAACAAACGACCTGTACTATCTAATTCTACTGGCACTACACCATAATTGAACATCCGAATAAACTCCACATTTTTTTTCACAAACTTGTTCAGCTTGTTTACTTCTTTCACCATTTCATTCCAAGTTGCCATTGGATACAGCTCCAAGGATTTACTAAAAATGCTTCGCTTCATTACAAATCCTCCTTCAAGAGAAGCTGTAAGCTGTTTTTTAAATGCAACAGGAAGCATCACGCGACCTTTCGCATCTGCATTGCATTCATATACTCCAAACAGGCTATTCATAGTGGTTTTACTTATAAGCCGTAAAAATAACGATTTTTTTACCACTTTTTACCACTTTTTACCACTTTTGTTGAAAACTTTTGGTTTTTAACACTCTTTTTGATCGTTTTAAATAAAACAAACAACACATGAACCTTCATTAAATAATGATATACAGAGGTTTTTTTGATTGAATAAAATGCGGTGGGAACATTTCTCAATTTCAACAAGTTTTATCAAAAATGAAAAAGTGGAATTTTTAATACAATTGAAATAGAAAAGTATCTTTGTGTGTGCTTCAAAAAATTCAAATCAACACTTCTGAAAAACAATTCAATATCAATATTGAAGAGCTAAACAAGGTGTATAATACACTTTGTGTTTTTGATTCTAATGCATCATCAAATAAATACTACGATAAACTAATTGCTATTGGTGCTGTTC
>JAEUTT010000425.1 GCA_016787165.1 Bacteroidia bacterium
TTCACTAAATTATTTCATATTATAAACGATTCATTACCTAAACCCGACTTGTTTGTTTACCTACATAATTCCATCCCAAAACTTCAAGAAAACATAAAAAAAAGAGGTCGAACTTACGAACAAAGTATTAGTAATGAGTACCTTGAAAAAATTCAAAATATGTATTTTGATTTTATCAAACAGCTAACAAATACTACTGTTTTAATTATAGAATGCGACAACGTAGATTTCGTAAATAATACTGAAGATTATACTAAATTATTGGACGCTATTTTAAAGCCATATCAGATGGGAGTTACACGCATTGTAATTTAATTGAAAAATCATGCTCAAAAACTTTTGTAATATCAAAATTTAATTAATTTTGCACCTTAATAAGTATAAGTAATAAAATCTTTAAATTAATAAGACCTAAAAACAAAACAATGAAAAAGCAATCTTTACAAACATTAGGTTTGGCGTTAGTTACAGTTGTAGGATTTACAGCTTGTAATGGACTTGGTAAATTGGTGAAAAATGCCGATAAAATTACCTACAAAGTAACACCAGATCCTGTTGAAATGCATGGCGATAGCGTTATGACTAGCGTTTCAGGAACATACCCTGAAAAATTATTTCCTAAAAAAGCAACTGTAACTGTTATACCTGTATTAAAATACACTGGTGGCGAAAAAACATTTAAACCTGTTGTATTAGTTGGCGAAAGCGTTGAAGGAGCTAGCGGACAAAAAATCAGCTACTCAAAAGGAGGAAGTTTTTCATATACATCTGATAAAATTGCTTACACACCTGAAATGAAAAATGCAGTTCTTGAATTAAGAGCTACAGGTGCAGTTAAATCAAAAACAAAAGAATTACCAGCTAAAAAAGTGGCTGATGGTACAATGGCAACATCATTACTTGTAAAAGCTGATGATAAAACAATCATTGGAAAAGATAATTTTCAAAAGGTAGTTCCTCAAGCTACTACTGCTGAAATTTTCTTTGTTATTAATCAATCGCAAGTTCGTGGAACTGAATTGAGCAACGAAAGTTCAAAAGCATTAAAAGCGTATGTTCAAAGCTCAATAACTAATCCAAATGTTGTGTTCAAAAACATGAATGTTTCTGCTTATGCATCACCGGATGGCGAGTTAACATTAAATGGTAACTTAGCTGAAAATCGTGCGAAAGAAGCTACAAAAGCAATGAAATCAATGTTTGCTGATAAAAAATCAAAAGTAGATGCTGCTAAAGCTGATGAGTTTTACAATAAAGTTACTACTGCTGAAGATTGGGATGGATTTAAAAAAGCAATGGAAGCAAGTTCAATTGCTGACAAAGCATTAATCTTACGCGTTCTTGAAATGTATCCTGACGGAGAAGTTCGTGAAAAAGAAATCAAAAACTTAGCTAAAACATACGTTGAAGTTGCTGATAAAATTTTACCAAAATTACGTAGAGCTGTATTAACTTTAAATACTGATTTAAAAAGCCGTACAGATGAACAAATTACAGCTTTAGCTAACTCAACTTATGATAGTCTTTCTGTAGAAGAAATTCTTTATGCTGCTACATTAACAAATGACTTAAACAGCAAATTAGATATTTATAAAAAAGCTGAAACAAAATATGCTTCTGACTGGAGAACATCTAACAATGTAGGTTGCATTTACTTAATGCAAAATAAATTAAATGATGCTGAAGCACAATTCAAAAAAGCAGACGCTGCTTCTGCAAATAATCCTATCATCAAAAACAATTTAGCTATCTGCGCTCGTTGGAAAGGTGATAGAGTTACTGCAATGGATTTGCTGAAAAATGCTACTGCTGCAGGTTCTGAAGTAAAATACAACATGGGTATCATCGAAATTCAAAACGGAAACTATGCTGCTGCGGTTGCTAACTTTGGTACAGAAAACACGTTTAATGCTGGTTTAGCTAAATTGTTAAATGGAAATTCAGAAGCTGCAATGAGCACAGTTGATAAATCAACTGAAGCTGATGCTGCTTTATCTTTCTATTTAAAAGCTGTTGCCGGAGCACGTCAAGGAAAAGCAGATGTTGCTGTAAATAACTTAAAATC
>JAEUTT010000109.1 GCA_016787165.1 Bacteroidia bacterium
TCCAAAATGGTTTGATGAAACAAAAAAACTTGAACAAATTTCATATCAAGACGCAATAGAGTTGGCATATTATGGAGCAACGGTTATTCACCCAAAAACAATTAAGCCGCTTCAAAATAAAAAAATTCCATTGTATGTAAAATCGTTTATTCATCCCGAAGAAAAGGGAACGGTAATAAACGAAAACCAATCACCATTGCCTATTCCTTGTTTTATTTTTAAAATCAATCAAGTGTTGATTTCTATTTCTCCCAAAGACTTTTCATTCATCATTGAAGAAAACTTGAGTGATATTTTTAATTTGTTTGCCGAAAAACAAGTGAAGGTAAATGTGATGCAAAATTCTGCGATTAGCTTTTCTGTTAGTGTTGACAATGATGAGCGTAAGCTTCCTGATTTAATACAAACACTTCAAAAACAATATCGCGTGCTTTACAACAATAATCTAGAGTTAATTACTATTCGTTATTACGACCAAGCAACGATTGATCGTGTAACTGTAGATAAAACAATATTGCTTGAAGTTAAAAGCCGAAACACCGTTCAGCTGGTGGTAAAAAATGCTTAATGGATTTGAAGTGTTTTCGCCCTTGCAGGTGTTATCACTTCTTCGCCCTTGCAGGTGTTATCACCTGCAAGGGATTGTTTATAAAGCCAAAATTTTCTCCGCTAACACACGCGCAATTTTTTCATTACTTTCATGCGTCCATCCGGCAATGTGTGGCGACAAAAGCACCTTGTCGCTTTCAATAAGTTCTTTAAAAGCTTGGGGCGTGTTTTCAGAATCAATGTTTTCAAACGAAACAGCTTCAAACTCCAACACATCAATACAGGCTCCTAAAACCTTACCCGAATTTAAATTTTTTATTAAATCAGCAGTGTTTAAACACTTGCCTCTTGCAGTATTAATGATATAAATGTTTTTATGAAATTTATTTATAAAACGATCGTTTATTAGGTAGCTTGTTTCTTCTGTTAGTGGGGTGTGTAGACTTAGTACATCTGTTTCGGCAAAAAGTTTTTCCATCGAAACCTCTTTAATATACTCGTTACCAAATCCTTTTTTGTACTTGTCGTACACTAAAATGTTCACACCAAACCCCTTTAATCGTTGAGCAAAGGCGCTTCCCATGTTTCCATACCCAATAATGCCAACCGTTTTATTCATTAGTTCAATGCCTCTGTTGCCTTCGCGTATCCATTTTCCTTTTCGTACTTCATTGTTTGCTCTACACAAATTATTAAACAAACTCAAAAGCATTCCAAGGGTATGTTCAGCAACAGCATCTTTATTTCCTTCAGGGGCGTGAATACAAGCTATTCCTTTGCTTTTTGCATACTCGGTGTCAATGTTCTCCATTCCTGCACCGGCACGCGCTATAAAACGCAATTTAACGCCTTTGTCAATAATGTCTTTTGTGAGCTTTATTTTGCTTCTGATAACAATACCATCATACAAGTGAATATGATCAATAATTTCATTGGAACTCCAATGATAATTTAAATCACAGGAGTGTCCGGCATTGATGAGTGTTTCGTGAAGTAAAGGGTGATTGGAATCAACAAAAAGAATTTTCATTGCAAAAATTTACTTCCATTTGTCTTGAATAACACCTTCTTTAATTGGGCGGAAAGCTGTTCTACGATTTTTTTGATGTTCTTCTTCGGTAGCAGCGTTAGGCACAAGTAGCTTTGTTTCGCCATATCCTTGAGCAACCAATCGTTCTTTGTTAATTCCTTTTTCAATTAAGTAATCAACAACAGATTTAGCACGATCTTGTGATAATCGAAGGTTGTATGCATCGCTACCACGGTTATCGGTATGTGAACTAATTTCTACACTTAAGTTGTTGTTAAGGTTTAAGAACTCCACTAAATCATCCAATATTTTTTTAGATGCAGGACGCAATGTTGCTTTATCGTAATCATACTCAATACCCGGTATAACAATGTCTCCGGTTGGAATAGGAGAAAGGAAAAAATCTTTTTCAAAGTGTTGTGATTCTGTTAAACCGAATGTAGAAATGTTTCCTGCGTCACCAAAAAATTTATTTTTTTGTGCTTTAATGTAAAGCTCCCAGCCTTCTTCTAGCATGGTAAAGTATTTACCTTCAGCATCAGAAATTAAATAAAAAGGCTCTTTATCACCACGAATATCTTTAAATGTTAATAAGGCATTTGGTATCACTTCGTTAGTTTCTGCATTGTAAACAGTACCACGTAAATCATATACATTTGGTTCTTTGTCAATAGCATAAATTCTGTAGCAGGCTCCACCGCTACAATCTACACACTCTTTTCTGTCGGAGGTTACAAAACCTTGTCGCTGACTACGTTCTAAAACAAAGTAAGCATCATCCTTACTAGAATTTACAGGCGACCCTAAATTTTTAGGTTTACTCCAAAGTGAGTCGCTGTTATAAGAAGATTTAAAAACATCTAAACCGCCATATCCGGGATGCCCATCAGAACTAAAATAAAGGGTGGAGGTGTAATAATGGAAAAAAGGAGTTACTTCGTCTTCCGAAGTATTAAACGTTTTGCCCATGTTTTTGGGTGCACCAACAGGCCTTCCTTCTTCATCAATATCTACTGACCATAAATCCATTTTTCCGTAACCACCAGGGCGGTTTGATGAAAAATACAACACGCTTCCATCGGGTGACAATGTTGGGTGCATGGTTTTATATCCGGCAAGGTTTACATTGTCGTTTAACTTTTCGGCTGCCAACCATTTATCATTCATTTGTTTTGAAAGATAAATGCTGCATTCGTTTTTGTTGGTGGTTGACCAGCGAGTAAAATAAAAACTGCTTCTATCTAAAGTTAAAAAGCCAGCTCCTTCATGTACATCAGTATCTACAGGCCCTTCCACTTTTTTTAAATTTGTCCAACCATCATTTGTTTTCTTTAGTGTGTAGATATCACAAATGAATTTTGCATTTTGTTTTTTAGGATCAGTAACAGTGCTTGATTCGCGTGCCGATGTAAATTGAATAGTGTTTGGGTCACCATAATAGTTTACTGCAAAACTTGCTGTTCCAGCATTAAACAAAGAGTCGAGCTCTTTTACAAAAATTTCTTTTTTAATGTTTGCTGTGTCGATAGCTAAATAGCAACCGGCAATTTTTAATTTAGCTTGATTAAAAACAACAGAATCTTTTCCTTCCGAAATGGTCATTACCTCATCAAACTGTAAGTTAGCAGCAGGATATTTTTGATTTTTCATCAAGGCTTCTCCGTACCACAATCCTTCATAAGGATATTCTTCGGAGTTATTGTCTTTTGATTTTTTATACCAAACTTCTGCATTAACATAGTCGCGGTTTAAGCGATAGCTTTCTGCAACTTGATGTGTAACATATACTTCTCTTGGGTCGGTATTAACCGTTTTTTTTGTAGTATCTGCTTTTGCTTTTTTTGTAGGTGTGTAAGGAGCGGTAGCATAAGGTCGAACAAGGTCATTGTTCGTTTCTTTGTCTAATACTTTTAAATAAAAATTAATAGCTGTTTTGTAATCACCATTTTTAAATGCCACATCTCCATAATCTAACCACTCCCTTTTTGTTTGAGCAAAAGAGCTGTTAAAAAGCGCAAATAAAAAAACAATTGTCAATACCTTTTTAATCATATCTTATAATCTAGGACAATTTGCGTATGGATTTGGTTTGCTTCTTTTAGCAATGTATGTAAGCGATATTTCAAATCCTCCTCTGTAGCCCGATGCTGTTTTTAAAGAAGAGGTATTTACATCATAACTAATTCGTGCAGTATAGCTTCCTTTTCTCAGTCCTGCTTCAATAATAGCCGCATCTTTATTTCTATATGTTGGACCAAAAATTAAATACGTGTCGGAATCTTTTAAGAAATAATGCAACAATAAAGTTGCAGTAAGCTCTTGAGCATTTGTTTGACTCATATAAATAAACTTAGGAAGCAATTGTATTTTTTCATTCACATTTACTTTTGATCCACCATGAATATAATAGCGTATTGGTAGCTTATTACTAGTGTTTCCATAAAATGATTCACTTGGTTGTGTTAAATGAAATGCAGAAAAGCCAATAAAAGGATTCAAGCGAACATTTTGTTTTGCATAATAATACAAAGCACCGGCATTAATATCGTGAATAACAAAACTTGTATTCGAATATAGTTCACCGCTATTAATTCCGGTATCAAAACTTCCTCCGTTTGCAGTGGTGTATTGATTACCAAAAGTAAGCTCATTCATGTTTATGCTTTTATGTACAATGCCTCCTTGAGCCCCAAGTGCTAAGTGGTGGTTTTGTGCTTTATCAAACACAATATCATACGCCACCGAAAGCAATGCGCTTAAGGCATTGTAATTTCCTACACCAGCTCTGTAATTGAATACTTGTAAGCCAATACCAAATTTTTTAACTGGCATATCAAATGAAAGTCCTGCAGTTGTAAAAGGCTTTGTTGCTACTGCCGACCATTGTGTTCGGTAGTGCCCGTGTAAACGAAATTTTCCGTCAAACATTCCGGTAAAAGCCGGATTTAAAAACATAGGAGGAGCATCGTATTGCGACAAGTGAAAATCTTGTGCACTTGTTTTTTTTGTGAGTACAACAAAAAACAGTACAACAAAAAGTAGCACACAATTTTTACTCCATATGATGATTTTATTTATCATGCTTTTGTTCCAAAATTATCTTAACAAAGTAACATCACCCGAAAGCTTATGTTCTCGGTCGTCTTCTGTTACGCCTTCTACGGTGTATACATAAACCCCAACCGGTTGATCTATTCCATTTCGTTTTCCATCCCAACCTTGAGCTTGGTTATTGGATTCAAAAATAACTTCACCCCAGTTGTTGTAAATTTTAAATTTTAAGGTTCTAAACGGACCGCCATACACATAAAAAATATCATTTTGACCATCACCATTCGGAGAAAACCCGCTTGGAACATCAGGAGGCATCGAAACAATTTCTGTTCGGCAAATGGTATCGGTACAGCCGTTAATATCGGTTACATACAAACACACATCATAAAACCCTCCTTCGCTGTATGCATGAGAAGGGTTTTGTAGGGTAGAGCTGGAATCACTAGAAGAATCGCCAAAAGTCCAATACCACGAAACAGCATTTACAGATTGATCAGTAAAGTTTACTGTTTGGTTTACATCGGCAGTAAAATCATCGGCAGTAAAATTAGCTGTTGGTCCGGCAAGAACACTAATTGTTTGTGTAATGGTGTCTAAGCAACCTTGTGCCGATTGGGCAATAAGTGTAACGTTATAGTTTCCAGATGTTGGATAGTTATGTAATGGGTTTTGTATAGTGCTGTTTGTCGCATCTCCAAATGCCCAGTTCCATGAAGTGATGCTTGAACCTGTTACTGTAGATAGGTCGGTAAACACTGTTCCATCCACCAAACAAATTCCATTTGCACCAAAAATTGCATTGGGTTGATAATAAACATTAAGCGTTTGGCTTAATGTGTCAACGCATCCATTGGTAGATGTTACAATCAATAAAACGGTGTAAGGTCCGCCATTAGGATAAGCGTGTGAAGCATTTTGTGTGTTAGCATTTGGGCTGCCATCACCAAAAATCCAGTTCCATCCAATAACACTTCCTACGCTTGCTGTTGATGCATCCGTGAATGTTACTGGTAACCCTGGGCATGCACTTACACTAGAGTAGGCAGCAGTAGGCGAAGGGATGATGGTTACATTCAGCGTATCTGATGCCGAACGACAACCGCCATTATTCGTTGAGCTAAATATTAAAGTAATGTTTCCTGCTGCATCATCCGCTGCACTAGGATAATAAACCGCATTTACAGTTGTATCGTTTGGTGCAAAGGTTCCTGTTCCGCTTGATGTCCAAACACCAGAGCCTGTTGAAACATTAACCCCAAGCACCATTGGGTTGCTTGCACACGTAACCCCAGCCGATGTAATAGTTGAAGACGTTGTAGGGGTAAAATAAATAATAGTTGAGTCGGTTGAAGCCAAGCAGTTTCCATTGCCGGTAGAGGTTACATAAACAATTACAGATCCTGCGGTAGTGTCTGCTGTGCTTGGGAAATAAAGCGTGTTACTTTGTGTTGCATTTGCAAATGTTCCCGTTCCTGTTGTTTGCCAAATACCTCCCGAAGCCACTGTTATAGCTACCGAAACCGGAACGCTACTAGTGTCTTTACAAACATAAATGTCCGAACCTGTATTAACCCCAGGGCCGGCATAAAATGTAATAATTACTTGGTCGGTATCTGCCGGACAAAGTGCATTACTTGTAGTAATTAAATAAAGTGTATCAGAGCCATTTGCAATGGCACCAGCTGTTGGCGTGTATGTTGCATTTAGCGAAGAAGCAGTTGGGCTAAATGTTCCTGAGCCACTCCAAATTCCACCTCCAGCATTTAAAACAATCCCTCCCAAACCAACAGAAGGGTTGTTTGAACAACTGGATGTATCATTTCCTGCATTGGCAATTGGTGCTCCTTGAATGTTTACAGTAAATGTTGCTGTATCGGTACAGCCACCGCTAGTAGTAGTGATTAAGTTTACCGAATAAAAACCTCCGTTTGGATATGAATAACTAGGATTTTGTGCGCTTGACGTGTCTCCATTTCCAAATTGCCATAACCAATTTGTAATGGGTGTAGATGGGTCAAACGTAGAAATGTCGGTAAAATTAATTGGTACACCTCTACATGCTGGTGCATCATTTGAAAAATTTGCTTGAACATTTCCTACATTTATTGTTTGAAAAACAGTATCTGCACAGGGTGTTCCTCTATTAATTACAAGCATTACATTGTATGTTCCTAATCCAGGATAGTTATAGCTTGGGTTTAAAGCGTTTGAGGTATCCGCAAGTGTTCCGGTATCACCAAAATTCCAGAAATAACTGTTTGCCGAAGGAGATGTGGTGTTTTGAAAATTTACATTGGTTCCACTACAAGCGCCTAAAGCAGTAAAGTTGGGAACTGCTAATGGTGGGCAGTTTACGACATTAAATTGAAAGTCGCGTAAAATTTCTCCAATCTTAACTCCGCTTCTCCACTCTTCGCATTTTACACCCGCCACAAACTGTCCTATTGTTGGTGGAACACCATTGATAACACCATTTGAGTTAATGGTAAGCGAATTGGGAACAAGTGGATTTAATGGGTTGTTGGCTCCATAAGTGCTTGACCAAACAATAGGTGCTGTTGTAAAAACGTTACCTGGATAAGTAATGGCATTGTCATCATAAGGAGTATAAAACGAATAATACAAAGAATCTCCGTCTGCATCCGTTGCTCCATGATTTACATTCATATTGTTTCCTTGACAAACAAAAACAGGTGGAGGTGTAACCCATTTAGGACTGCTGTTTGAAATAACAGATGCATTTTCCGGAATGTGAGCATACCAGGTTTCTCCTGCATTTAAAGGATTTACAACATTTAATAGCGTAGAATTTCTACAGCAATATTGATAATATAAGTGATACCCCCCAAAACCTGGAGGTAACCCTGTTACAATAGTTGTATACACAGCTTCTTCTAAACAAATACCGGGATTTACTGCACATGTATCAATGTTTGGAGGAACAATGCTTGCTCCCGGAAATGGAATGGAAACAGATGCTGGCGTATGAGCACTTCCATTATCTCTTCTGATTTGTATAACAACAGGATTTGGAAAAGCCGCATTTCCTGGTCTGCAATCTCTATAAAGTTTTAGTGTAACTCGATATGTTGAACCGCCAATTTGTTCGTAAGTTAACGAGCCACCAACAATGTGGGTGGCGGTTGACATACGAGGGATGGCAAAAAATAAAACGATTAAAAAAAGTAAGCGTAGCTTCATGCTAAAAACCGTAATGCTTTTGTTTTTTTACGAATGGTAAATGTAGTAAAAAATTTATTTAAACAAATTTTTATCTGATAAAACATTTTTTTGTGATAAAAAATAGTAGTTTTGACTTATTCAAAAAACAAACTCATCACAAATGAAAAAACAACTACTTTGTTTAATCGTCCTTTTTTCATCTTCTTTCGTTTATTCACAAGTCAATATTCAATGGCAACAGCGCTATACGAGTGCTGGAAGCAATGTGGATAGAGCCGAAGACATGGTGGTGGATGCTGCAGGAAACGTTTATGTTACAGGGCTTGGACAAGGAACATCGGGAGGCTTTGATTATATTACTATAAAGTATGATAACAACGGAACAGAGCTGTGGGTGGCTCAATACAATGGTCCTGGTGGCGGATTGGATCAAGCACACGCCATTGCTGTAGATGCTGTAGGGAATGTATATGTTACCGGTTGGAGTTATGGCGGAGGAACAACTGGTTTTGATTATGCAACCGTAAAATACAATAGCGCAGGTGTTCAACAATGGGTTGCAAGATATAACAATACAACTAACGGAACAGACGAAGCTTTTGATGTTGCAGTAGATAATTCAGGAAATGTATATGTTACCGGAACAAGTGATGGTTCGGGAACAAATAGTGCTGCAACAACCGTAAAATATAATAGTGCAGGTGCTCAGCAATGGGCAAATAGATTCAATGGTGCTGGCGGTGGAATAGACGTGGCGTATGCTATTTTTGTAGATAAGGTTACTGGCGAATCGTATGTTACTGGTTATGCTTTTCAAAGCGCTGCCGCTAGCTATGATTATGTTACTATCAAATACAATACTGCTGGCGCACAACAATGGGCAACTCAATACAATGGTCCTGATAGCAAATACGATGAAGCAAGAGCAATTGATGTAGATGCATCAGGAAACGTTTATGTTACTGGGTACAGCCAAACAAGCGTTTTAACAAATTATGATTATGCAACTGTAAAATATAACAGTGCCGGTGTTCAGCAGTGGGCACAACGATACAACGGAACAGGAAATGATTTAGATAGAGCAAATGCAATTAAGCTTGATGCTTCTGGAAATGTTCTTGTTACAGGTAAAAGCGTTGGGGCGGGAACTGCAGCCGAAGATATTGTAACAATTAAATATAACAATGCAGGTGCTCAGCAATGGCTTATGCGCTACAATGGAGTGTCAAATGGATATGATGAAGGAAAATCTGTAACAACAGACGCTTTAGGGGCTGTGTATGTAACAGGCTATAGTTTTACAACAGGTGCAAACAACGATTATACAACCATTAAATATGATGTTGCCGGTAACCAAGAATGGATAACAAAATTAAACGGAACAGGAAATAATGCCGACCAAGCAGCCGCCATTGGAATTGATGCCATTGGAAATATATATGTTTCGGGTTTGAGCCGTGGAGCAGGAAGCAACGAAGATTATTTAACAGTTAAATATTGTCAGCTAACCGCAAATGCCGGTAACGATACCACCATTTGCTTAGGTTCGGCAGCACAATTAAGTGCAAGTGCAATTGGTGCAGTTGCGTATGCTTGGCTTCCAAACGATGGAACACTAAGCAGCACAACAATTGCAAATCCAACAGCAACCCCAACCGTTACAACAAATTACATTGTTGCAATTACTAACACCAACGGCTGTACTGATTACGATACTGTTGTTGTTACTGTTGTTCCAATGCCAAGTCCGGTTATTACACCAAGCGGACCAACATCATTTTGTATAGGAGGGAGCGTTACACTTACTTCAAGTGTTGCCGACTCCTACCAATGGAGCACAAGTCCGAATGATACACTTTCTTCAATTACAGTTAATACATCAGGAACATACACTTTAACTGTTGCTACCAATAATGGCTGCTCTGCTATTGCAACACAACTAATAACGGTAAATGCATTGCCAACAGTTGATGCGGGGGCATCGGATAGTATTTGTTTGAGTAACACGGTTAACTTACAAGCGAGTGGAGCATCTACCTACGTTTGGCATCCAGGAAACTCATTAAGTGATTCGTTAGTTGCAAACCCAACGGCCGGGCCAATTGCTACAACAACCTACACTGTTGTTGGAACAAGTGCGGCAGGTTGTGTAAATTCAGATGTGGTTACTATAAATGTTGTTGGCAACCCAGCCATCCCAACACTTAATAAAATTAATGATACGCTTTATTGTATTCCGGCTACCTATGCTCAATACCAGTGGTATCAAGATGGATTACCTATTTCGGGCGCAAACGGACCAACCTACACGTATGAGCAAAATGGAACCTATTATGTAGAGGTGTTTAATGCATTTGGATGCTCTTCTGTTTCGGTGCCATTAGCAATTACAGATGTAAGCATAACCGAGTTGTCGGTTTTAAACAATTTAACGGTATTCCCAAATCCTTCTACAGGAGCGTTTACAATTCAGTATGAGTCAAGTGTGAACGAAGAGGTTGTTGTAAATGTATATTCTTTAATAGGGCAATGTGTATATACTACAAAAATGAAAGCAACAGCAGGTGATAACCAAATAAGAATACAACAAAATCAATTAAATAAAGGTGTTTATTTTATAGAACTAACAATCAATAGCCACAAACAAACAACTAAACTAGTAATTCAGTAAAAGGAATTATCTTCTATGGTGTTTGTGAGCATGAACTCTTTTAGATGGGTCGCCATGCAACTTGGTTAAAACTCTTTGTTTTTCCTCTGCATCTTTTTTAGCCTTTTTTCGGGCTAAGGAGGTTGTAAACCAAGCAATTAAAACAACAATGGTAAAGCCAATGCTGATATAAACAACTTCTTTAATTAGTTGTTCTCTTGCCATTTTCTCTTGTTCTTCTTTTACAGCAGCCGCAGTTCGTTTAAGGTGCCCTAAAGAAGGCTCTCCTTCATCGGCACTTAAAAAGCCACTGTATAGTACAAAAGAAACAAAAGCCAATATTTTTTTACCCAGAAAAGAGCCACAAGCCCTGTCGATAAGATTATTTAAGGTTTTCATAAGCATTGTTTTTGGTCGTAAAGCGGATATCAACAAAATTCTATTAGCGCGCAAAATTATCCTACGAACTTTTTCTGTTAGACGACAAAAATAGAATTTTAGTTGCCTAAAAAAGATTTTGCTTTTAAAAAAGATTGTTGTATATTTGCGGTCACGAAAAATAATTTTAAAGATGAAAGAGGGGACAGCAGTCCCCTCTTTTGTTTCTCAAGAAGAATGATTACAAAGGAATTAATACAAAAATTAGTAGAAGAAAAACTGGCGGAAGGCACTAATTTTATTGTAGATATAGCAGTAAAACCAGGGAATAAAATTTTTATTTTACTTGATAATGCTGCTGGCTTGCCCATCAGCGATTGTGTTGCTGTTAGCAAATTTGTGGAGTCAAACTTAGACAGAGAAAAAGAAGATTTTGAATTAAATGTTTCATCACCAGGCTTGGACCAGCCATTTAAAGTATTACAACAATACATAAAAAATATCGGCAAACAAGTAGCGGTGCTAACAAAAGAAAACAAAAAACTATCTGGTAAACTTGTTTCGGCCAATGAAAACGGAATAGAAATAGAAACAAAAAGTACCGAAAGAGTAGAAGGTAAAAAAGGAAAACAATTACTAATAAATAATATCAATTTAACATTTAATCAACTAAAAGAAACTAAAGTTGTAGTATCATTTTAACACTAAAAAACAATGGAAAGCATCAATTTAATTGAATCATTCTCGGAATTTAAAGAGATTAAAAACATCGACAGACCAACGCTAATGAGTATCATCGAAGATGTATTCAGAAGTATGTTAATTAAAAAAT
>JAEUTT010000512.1 GCA_016787165.1 Bacteroidia bacterium
TAGTTAGTGAAATTGGATTGAAGTATTTAATTGATAATAATAAAGGGATATATTACATCTTGTATGTCGGGAAATGGCTAATACTAGGAACTCTTTGTTATTCAATTATATCTGTGAACTATTATTTGGGACCCAAACAAAAACAAAGCTGGAAGTTTTTTTCGGCAGGTTCTATGTTTGCAACAATATTAATCATCATTGCTTCAATCGCATTTGCTTACTATGTAAATAATTTTGGCAACTACAACAAACTATATGGCTCAATAGGCACGCTCATCGTTGTGATGCTCTGGATATACATCATCTCCTTAATTTTATTATTAGGGTTTGATTTAAATACAAGTATTGTAAGCGCACGAAAACACTTCAATAAAAAGAACAAGTAAATCTATTGCTTTTGTATTAAAGCTACCGCATACGCACACACCCCGTCTTCTCTTCCTACATATCCCATTTTTTCATTTGTGGTTGCTTTGATTCCAATATCCCCTACTTCAATTTGTATTATGTTTGCTAATGTTGTTTTCATTAACTCAATATGAGGATTGATTTTAGGCTGTTCTAACACAAGGGTACAATCAATATTGCCAACTGAATAATTTTCTTTTTGTAATAGCTCAATCACTCGTTTTAATAAAATTTTACTATCAATTCCTTTGAACTCATTGGATGTATCGGGAAAGTGATAACCAATATCTCTCATTCCAGCAGCTCCAAGTAAAGCATCGCATATTGCATGAATTAACACATCAGCATCGGAATGACCAACAGCGCCTTTCACAGCATCTATTTTTATTCCCCCTAGCCACAAATCCTTTCCTTCTTTTAATTGATGTACATCAAACCCAAAACCTATTCTAACTTTCATAAATAAATGTTTAAAAAAAATCCCGCAACAAGCGGGACTTCTATTTTTTATTCCGTTGCTTTCTCATCATTTTGAGCTTTAAATGCATCAAAATCGAAAGTAAGTGTAAATCGCAGTGTGTTTTCTAAAGGATTACGTTGTTGTGTAGGAATTAAATATGCAAAATCTAGCCCAAACACATTATACTTTACTCCTGCCCCCAACGTAAAATATTTACGATTTCCTTTTGTTGGATGTTCATAAAAATAACCTAATCTAACAGCAAACAATTTATTGTACCAATATTCTAAACCAACAGAATAATTAATTTCTCTCAACTCTTCTTTGCTTCCTCCAGGAGCATCATTAAATGATCCAAAAATACCTTCTGCAACACCTCTGTTCGGATCTTTTCCTTTTAAAATTACCGGTTGTCCATTTTTATACACAACAGCTCCATTGGTATCTAATTGGTAGGTTGGAGGCGTAGGGACCAATAGTTTATTTACATCAGCCAAAATTGCAATACTGTTATAGTCATCCAATTGAACAGTAAGCGAACCACCCAAACGCATATTGATAGGAATAAAATTGGCATTGTTTACACCTCCTCTATCTGAATAGGTCATTTTTGAACCAATATTAGAAATATTTAATCCAATGGCAGCAGTTCCTTTTTTATCCGACAATTTAATTTTTTCTTTTCTGTAAAGTGCAGAAATATCAACTGCAATTGAGCGTCCGGCTTTCGTTTGAGAGCCTTCAACTAATGCACCACCAGTTAAATTTGAATTCACAAATCGAACAGCTCCACCTGCCGAAAATGTTTTAGATAATTTTACAGCATACGCAACATCAATGGCAAATTCATTTGGTCTAAACTGACCTATTGTATTTCCGTTATTATCCGTAAATGTAATATCACCTAAAGAGAAGTAGCGTAAAGACGCTCCAATTGTACCTCTTTTTTTAGTCTTATAAAAACCCGACAAATAGGCTAAATTAATATCTGGAACTAATGCCCTTAACCATGGAGTATATGAAATACCAATACCCATTTTTTTATCTACAAAAGCAAGCTTTGAAGGATTCCAATGAATTGAATTTACATCTGGTGATGATGCTACACCAACATCTCCCATTCCACCAGCACGAGAATCGGGTGTAATTAATAAAAATGGAACAGCTGTAGTAATTGTGTTTAGCTGCAGCTCATTGGCGCGTTGATTTTGATTTGACTGTGAGTGGATAGTATTACCCATCAACAATGAAACTACTGTTACTGCACAAATACTATGTCTATTAAAATAATTCATTCCGTTTTCTTTTGGGATTGCTAATGTACTAATTAATTTAAAATTACAAGTTTTTCTATTTTTTCGGCACTATTTCCTGTTGTGTTTTTCACCTTTAATTTATAAACATAAACACCTCTTCCTATTTTATCACCAAAATCGTCTCTGCCATCCCAATTAATAGGTTCTGATCGGTTTCCTTCGGCATAAACAAACTGAGCTATTGTTTTAACTAGTTTACCTGAAACTGTAAAAATTTGCAACTGAACTTCTAATGTTTGACAACATTGATTATGTTCAAAAAAGAATTGTGTTTTTGTAGTAAACGGATTTGGATAATTAAGTACATGACTCAATGCCATATCAGCTGATTTTGCTACAATAAATTCTGTAAAAGTTTGAGATGAATTATTGTATACATCCCATACTTTCAATGTTAATGTATGTTTACCCTCTGCCAGTGTTGAAAAAGGATAACGAATTGCTCCACTCTTATAGCTATTCAAATCGGCTTGATAGTAGTCATTGAGTACAATTGCAGCATCTGTATTTGCGTCCAAAACAGCTGTAATGTCATGTCCTATTCCATTTCCCACAGTATTAATACCATGTTCATCTTTTATTTTTGCAAATAAATCAGGTGTTTCATCTGTTATACCACCAAAAACAAATTTATCATCATTCAAATATAAATTTACCTCTGGTCCATTATT
>JAEUTT010000555.1 GCA_016787165.1 Bacteroidia bacterium
ATAAATACGTGTCTTATCATCATTTAGGTTAATCGTTGTAAAACTGCCGTCTATTTCCTTTGGCAGGTTTATTAATTTTTTAGCTAATTCATTTGAAAACATAAGCCAGTTTTGTTAAGTGCAAAGTAGCGAATAAAATAAACTCTTTGAAATTGCCTAATTTTCATCCGGAAAGCTCCATTAGCATGATATAAAACACACAAGACTTTATGCAGATTAGGAGCCAAAATTCGGACAGCCCAAGCTGCTTCTAATTGAAAGTACTTAGCCGATTATTTCAATCTCCAACTCTTCCTGAAGAAATGCCAGTTCTATGCATTGTATGTTGTATTTCCTTGTCCACTTAAGGATATTTTACGGATTATTTTGAGTTTGTGTTTGTCAATAACTCCTGCTACATAATTAAATGCCAAAGTTAAAATTATTATACAAATTGTAGCAGCTAAAACATAAGTTACATCGTAAAGTCCACTGGCTCTTAAAATAGCATATCCAAGCCCTTTTTCTGATGCTATAAATTCTCCAATAAAAGCCCCAAGAATAGATAGCCCTGAATTTAATTTTAATGATTGAATTAGCCAATCAATTGATGAAGGGAATGTAAGTTTCCAAAATTTTTGCCTATCGGAAGCTTTATTAAGAATGAAAAACTCAGCATCTTGTTTGCTGATATTTTGTCCCCCTTGGTACGCCTGAAAAATGGCTATAAAAACAGTTGCAAAAAAAGCCATCGCCACTTTCATTTGCAGACCTGTACCGAACCAAATTATCATCATTGGTGCGATAGCAAATATTGGAATTGAACTAAATGCAATAATGTAGTATTTAGATACTTTTGATACCTTAGGAAAATACAGTAAGAAGAAGCCAATAATACTACCAATAAACATTCCTAACACCAAGCCTAACAAAGCCTCATAACCTGTAATCAAAGAATGGTTTACTAATTCTCCATTAATAACTTTCTCATAAAATGTCTTGAATATCTTTGTTGGGGACGAAAATAAGAAACTGTTTTTTTGAGAAGCATTTGAAGCAATTTCCCAAAAAACTATTATTATAAATAGTGGTATAAATAGTTGTACAACTTTCAAAAGATTTTTTGTTTTTCTCACTTTACTAAGCATTTAAAGATTTAATCATTTGAATAAGATACTCGTTATATAATTCCGTATTTATTCTTTGATTGGGCGACAACAAAGTAAATTGTTTGTCAAAGATTATTTCCTTGTAAATATTTGTTCCACTAGACATTATTAAAATCTTATCGCTCATTAATATTGATTGGTCTAAATCATGAGTTACAATAATAGCCGAAGATTTTTCATTTTTAAGTTTATTCCAAATAAAATTTTGAATAACAAGGCTCGTATTTCGATCAATAGCGTTAAAAGGTTCATCGAGTAAAAATAGGCCTGCATCAACTAATAAGGTTTGTATTAACCCAACTCTTTGTTTCATTCCACCTGACAACTCATTCGGAAATTTGCTTTTGGTATTTATAGATAAATTGAAAAGCTGAAATAAAAATGATGCTTGCTCTTCTTTATGGGTGTTCAAAGTATTTCTTAGCTCACAGGCCAAAAGGGAATTCTCAAATGAGTTCCTATAAGGTAAAAGCGTTGTTATTTGTGTCAAATAGGAAAACGTACTATGAACGTTTATAGTGCCTGAATTCGCTAGTAGCAGACCGGATAATAAATTTAAAAGTGTAGATTTCCCACAGCCACTATTACCGACTATAGAAGCAATTTGG
>JAEUTT010000556.1 GCA_016787165.1 Bacteroidia bacterium
AAAAACATCAATTGAAGTATTAACAGGATTTTCATTAGGTGCTGAATCTATAGCATTATTTGCTCGTGTTGGTGGTGGTATTTATACCAAAGCTGCTGATGTTGGGGCTGATTTAGTAGGTAAAGTAGAAGCAGGTATTCCTGAAGATGACGTTCGTAACCCTGCTACTATTGCCGATAACGTAGGTGATAATGTGGGAGATGTTGCTGGTATGGGTGCCGATTTATTTGGTTCTTATGTTGCAACTATTCTTGCTACTATGGTATTAGGGCAAGAAATTATTGCAGCTGATAATTTTAATGGGATGTCACCAATTTTATTACCAATGGTAATTTGTGGTTTAGGTATCGTTTTTTCTATCGTTGGAACTTGGTTTGTTCGTATTAAAGATGAAAAATCAAATGTTCAGAATGCTTTAAATTTAGGTAACTGGTCATCTATGATATTAACAGTAATTGCATCTTATTTTGTAGTTAACTGGATGTTACCCGAAACAATGAACTTACGTGGATATGAGTTTTCTCGCTTAAATGTGTTTTTAGCAATTGTTGTTGGTACAGTTGTAGGTGCTATTATGAGTATTGTTACCGAATATTATACAGCAATGGGTAAAGCTCCTGTATTGTCAATTATTCAACAATCATCTACCGGACATGCAACCAATATTATTGGTGGTTTATCAGTAGGGATGAAATCAACCGTTATTCCTATTTTAACATTAGCAGGTGGTATCATGGCATCTTATTATTTTGCCGGATTATATGGTGTAGCTATTGCAGCTGCAGGTATGATGGCAACTACTGCTATGCAATTAGCAATTGATGCTTTTGGTCCTATTGCTGATAATGCTGGTGGTATTGCTGAAATGAGTCAATTACCTCCAGAAGTTCGTGAACGTACTGATAATTTAGATGCAGTAGGGAATACAACAGCAGCTACAGGAAAAGGATTTGCAATTGCATCTGCTGCATTAACTTCATTAGCATTATTTGCTGCTTTTGTTGGAATTGCAGGTATTGATGCTATTGACATTTACAAAGCACCAGTATTAGCTGGTTTATTTGTTGGTGGTATGATTCCTTTTATTTTCTCAGCATTGTGTATTCAAGCTGTAGGAAGAGCTGCAATGGATATGGTTCAGGAAGTTAGACGTCAGTTTCGCGAAATTCCAGGAATTATGGAATACAAAGCAAAACCTGAATATGAAAAATGTGTTGCTATTTCAACAAAAGCATCTATCCGTGAAATGATGATGCCGGGTGCAATTGCTTTAATTACTCCTGTAATTGTTGGATTTGTTTGGGGCCCGGAAGTATTAGGAGGTTTATTAGCAGGTGTTACTGTATCAGGTGTATTGATGGGTATTTTCCAATCAAATGCAGGTGGAGCTTGGGATAATGCTAAAAAATCATTTGAAAAAGGGGTATTAATCAATGGTGAAATGTTCTACAAAAAATCAGAACCACACAAAGCATCTGTTACAGGTGATACTGTTGGAGATCCATTTAAAGATACATCTGGTCCATCAATGAATATCTTGATTAAATTAATGTCTATCGTTTCGCTTGTTATTGCTCCTTATATTGCAGTAAATAATGCAGAAGCAGGAGATTGTGATGGCGAAATGATGGAGTGTACCGAAATGCACGAAGGTTGTGGTGAATCAATGATGCACGAAGGGTGCGAAGGTATGATGGGAAATTGCGATATGACTAAATGCGCTTCAATGACCAAAGAAGAGTGTGCTAAAATGTGTGATGAGAATGGATGTTCTGAAGAACAAAAAGCATATTGCATGAGCATGTATGGAGCTGATGGAAAATATGTTGGTCCTAAGTGTGATATGACTAAATGCATGAACATGAGCAAAGAAGAGTGTGCTAAATACTGCGACTCTGTAGGATGTTCAGCAGAAGAAAAAGCAATGTGCGTAAAGCATGCAGGTGCTACAATGGGTGCTAAAAAAGATTGCTGCAAAAAAGGTGGAATGGAAGAGAAAAAAGCATGTTGCAAAGAAGGTGCTGCTGCCGGTAAAGCATGTAGTGGTGAAGCTAAAAAAGCATGTATGGAAGGTTGTACTCACGGTTGTGCAACCAAAGAAGAGTGTGCAAAAAAATGTGGTGATGTTTGTGCATCAAAACACTAATCGATAAAAAATACTTTTAATTAACGCCTCTTCTATGAAGGGGCGTTTTATTTAGAATATATTGATATGAATTCAATTGCCATATTACCTAGCGCTTATTTAGGTCCAATTCAATATTTTCAAAAGTTGAAGAGCTATGAAAATTGTATCATGGAGCATCATGAGCATTTGCAAAAACAAACATACAGAAGCAGATGTGATATTTATTCTCCCAATGGAAAATTAACATTAAGCATTCCGCTTGTTCATCGAAACAAGCGTCAAGCAATGAAAGATGTTAGAATTTCGTATGAGTACAATTGGCAAACTATCCATTGGCGCTCATTAGAATCATCTTACAGACGCTCTCCTTTTTTCGAATATTTTGAAGATGACTTTAGGCCGTTTTATGAAACAAACAGCTATGAATATTTAATTGATTTTAATGCAGCCATACAAGAGAAAGTATTAGAACTATTAAAATTAAAACCTTCTGTTTCATTCTCAAAAGAATATGTGGAGGTGATGAAAAATGTGGATGACTATCGAATGATTATTTCCCCTAAAGTGAATTTAGAACAAGATAAATTTTTTGTAATAAAACCTTACAATCAAGTATTTGAAACTCGTCATGGCTCTATCGAGAATTTAAGTATTGTGGATTTGCTTTTTAATGAAGGTTCCAGAGCTTTGGATTATTTATAAAAAAAGGCTTTCTCAAACTCTTGATTTGAGAAAGCCTTTTTTATCGCGATTATTTTACTAATCGAGTTTTTACAAATCTTTAATAGGTATTAAACCTCTTATTCCCATATCTACTACATATTCTCCAACTTCTGGTTGGTAATAACCATCAGCTACAACTTCGTGCCACTCAAAACTTTTGTTGGTAGATAAAGAAACGGTAATAACAATATCTTGAGTTTCTGAACCTGTAATTACCAATGGATCATTCGTCATACTGTTATTTACAAATTGCCCGGTTACCACACAACTTCCTGCCGGAATTGGTGATGAAGCAAATAAAGGATTAGGAACCGTTGTTGCACCTGCAGGTGCTTGTCCATCAGCAAAATAATTTTGACCTAATACATTGGTTAAAAATGCCCAATAGCCTTGTACGTGAT
>JAEUTT010000574.1 GCA_016787165.1 Bacteroidia bacterium
GCATTAAAAAAGTATTTGGCCCTGAACATGGCTTTAGAGGAATTGTAGATGCAGGTGAAAAAGTTAAATCAGAAAAAGATGCCAAAACTGGTTTAAACATCATTTCGCTTTATGGAAAAAACAAAAAGCCAAGTGCCGAGCAATTAAAAGATGTGGATATTGTTATTTTTGACATTCAAGATGTTGGTGTCCGTTTTTACACTTACCTTTCTACTTTACACTATGTGATGGAAGCTTGTGCAGAAAATAATAAACAATTAATTATACTTGACAGACCAAATCCCAATGGATATTTTATTGATGGGCCTGTGCTTGAGACTAATTACAAATCATTTTTAGGCCTTCACCCCGTACCCCTTGTTTATGGATTAACAATTGGAGAATATGCACAAATGATAAATGGCGAAGGCTGGCTAAAAGATGGCATAAAATGTAATTTAAAGATTATCACCATTGAAAATTATACTCATAATGACTTTTACGAACTTGCTTTAAAACCATCTCCTAACTTGCCAAACATGTCATCAGTTTATTTATACCCAAGCCTAGGTTTGTTTGAAGGAACTGTAGTTTCAGTTGGAAGAGGAACCGATTTACCATTTCAAGTTATTGGGCATCCTACACTTGAAAAATGGAATTACACATTTACACCTAGTCCTAAAACAGGTGCCACAGAACCTAAGTATAACGGCCAACTTTGTAAAGGTTACAACCTGTCCGATTTTGGAAACGATTTTATTAAAAATTACAAACAAGTATATTTATTTTGGCTCATTGGAATCTATCAAAACACTCCAGATAAAACTACTTTTTTTGACCAAAACTTTAATTACCATGCGGGTAATGCAACCTTACAACAACAAATAAAAGAAGGTAAATCAGAAGCTGAAATAAGAAAAACATGGCAAGCCGATTTAAACAAATTTAAAACTATTCGAAAAAAATATTTACTCTACAAAGATTTTGAATAATGAATATAACCTCTCGATTTATCATCCTTTTGCTTGCATTTACTTTTATTAACAATTCTATTCAAGCACAAAAATTAAAACGTGTAAAACGATTTGGCAAGAACAAAGGTCATTTAAAAATGTATTATTACGAACCAAGCACTATTAATAAAAATAATCCTCAAGCATTGGTTGTTGTGCTTCATGGTTGCTTACAGTGTGCTGGCTCAGTAGCTTCACAAACAGGATGGAATAAGCTTGCTGATCAATATGGTTTTTATGTTTTATATCCTCAACAACGTTTTTTTAACAACCCTGAAAAATGTTTTAAATGGTATAAACGAAGACATACCAATAAAAACAAAGGAGAAAACTATTCTATCAAAAAAATGATAGATTACATGAAAACAAAAAGCAAAATCGACTCTAGCAATGTGTTTATTACTGGACTATCAGCAGGTGCGGCAATGAGTGTGATTATGATGGCCGATTATCCCGAAATTTTTAATTCAGGAGCAATATTTGCCGGTGGTGCTTATAAATCTGGAAACGGATATGTTAGTGCTATGATGGCGCTTTTAGGTTGGAGAGTTAAATCAGCAGAAAAATGGGGTAAAATTGTAAAAAAACAAAATCCAAATTTTACAGGTGAATACCCAAAAATGATTATTTATCAAGGCAATAGTGATTGGGTAGTAAATAAACGAAATGGCGTTGAACTTCTAAAACAATGGACCAACCTTCATCACATTAGCACAACACCCACCGAAACAATTAATCAATATGCTAACATTTCGGATATTCAACGAAACTCATATCATAATAAGTCAAACAAAGAAGCTGTTGTTTTTTACAAAGTAAACAAACTATCACACGCATTACTCATTAATCCTGGTAATTGCAGATACGAAGGAGGCAGGAGAGGTTTTTTCTCAAAAGATAAAGATTTTCACTCAACCCTATTCACCGCTTATGACTTTGGATTAATTAATAAACCAAGTATTAATGGTAAAAACATGGTAGCTAAAGAAGAAAAAAGCGTTGTTTTTACTGTGCCAGCT
>JAEUTT010000129.1 GCA_016787165.1 Bacteroidia bacterium
ATCCTTGAACACCAATACCTAGTGGACGGTGACGTAAGTTTGAGTTACGTGCTTCAGCCACTGGGTAATAGTTACGGTCGATAATTTTATTTAAATTTTTAGTAATTACATACGTAATCTCGAATAAACGTTGGTGATTGAATTGTCCATCTTCCACAAAACGGTTCAATGCAATAGAAGCTAAATTACAAACTGCAATCTCGTCAGGAGAAGTGTACTCCATAATCTCGCAACATAAGTTCGAAGATTTGATAGTACCCAAATTTTGTTGATTCGATTTGCTGTTTGCTGCATCTTTGTACAACATGTATGGATTACCGGTTTCAATTTGTGATTGAATGATAGCAGCCCATAATTCACGTGCTTGAATTACTTTACGTGCTTTCCCTTCTTTTTCGTATTGTGTGTATAATTTTTCGAATGCTTCACCGTAGCAATCAGATAATCCTGGTGCTTCGTTCGGGCAGAATAAACTCCACTCTGCATTTTCTTCAACACGTTTCATGAATAAATCTGGTGTCCACATTGCTGTAAACAAATCGCGTGCACGCATTTCTTCTTTACCATTGTTTTTACGCAAGTCTAGGAAATCGTGAATATCAGCATGCCAAGGCTCTAAGTAAATAGCAAATGAACCTTTACGTTTTCCGCCCCCTTGATCAACGTAACGAGCAGTATCGTTAAATACGCGTAACATTGGGATGATACCGTTTGAAGTACCGTTTGTTCCACGGATATAAGAACCTGTAGCACGGATGTTGTGAATGCTTAATCCGATACCACCGGCACTTTGTGAAATTTTAGCACAAGATTTTAATGTATCGTAAATACCTTCGATGCTATCGTCTTTTGTAGTTAACAAAAAGCAAGATGACATTTGAGGTTTAGGAGTACCAGCATTGAATAAAGTTGGTGTAGCATGTGTAAACCAACGCTCACTCATTAGGTTATATGTTTCAATTGCAGAAGCGATGTCTTCTTTGTGAATACCAACTGCAACGCGCATAATCATGTGTTGAGGACGTTCAGCCACTTTACCATTTATTTTCAAAAGGTAAGAACGCTCTAATGTTTTGAATCCAAAATAATCGTAACCAAAATCGCGGTCATAGATAATTGTTGAATCTAATTCTTGTGCATTTTTAGAAATGATATCGTATACATCATCTGCAATCAATGGTGCTTTTTTACCCGTTTTAGGATCGATGTAATTGTAAAGCGCTTCCATTGTTTTGGAGAACGACTTGTTTGTATTTTTATGCAAATTAGAAACAGCGATACGGCTAGCTAATAGCGCATAGTCAGGATGTTTAGTAGTAAGTGAAGCAGCTGTTTCGGCAGCAAGGTTATCCAGCTCGCTAGTTGTTACACCTTCGTAAATTCCTTCAATCACTTTCATCGCTACATTAATTGGAGTTACATGTATTGGATCCAAGCCGTAGCAAAGTTTTTGAATGCGAGCTGTTACTTTGTCGAATTTTACCGATTCGCGGTTACCGTCTCTTTTGATTACGTACATAAATTTTTTGTTAGTAGTTGGTTATTAAATATGTTTTGTTTAGTTTTCTTTTAATTTTTTTTAGTACTTATAAAGACTAAAAATCAGCATCCATACTGAAAACATTGTCTTCTTTGTTTCCTGAAACGCCCGCCTTTTGGTATTCAGCAACACGTTTTTCGAAGAAGTTTGTTTTTCCTTGCAATGAAATCAACTCCATAAAATCGAATGGATTTGTTGCATTGTAAGCTTTAGGGCAACCTAATGATACTAATAAACGATCAGCAACAAATTCGATGTACTGACACATCATGTCGGCATTCATACCAATTAGGCGAACGGGTAGTGCATCGGAAACAAAATCTTTTTCGATAGCCACTGCGTTCATAATAATTTCTTTAACGCGTTCTTGCGATAATTTGTTTTCTAATTGACCATACAATAAGCAAGCAAAATCACAATGCAATCCTTCATCACGAGAAATTAATTCGTTTGAGAAGGTTAATCCTGGCATTAAGCCACGCTTTTTTAACCAAAATAGGGAACAGAAACTTCCGGAAAAGAAAATTCCTTCAACGGCAGCAAAGGCAATCAGTCTTTCTGCGAAAGTTCCGTTACCTATCCATTTTAAAGCCCATTCAGCTTTTTTTCCAACACATGGCAAAGTGTCAATGGAATGAAAAAGCATGTCTTTCTCTTTCGGATCTTTAATGTAAGTATCAATTAACAATGAATAAGTTTCAGAATGGATATTTTCCATCATAATCTGAAATCCGTAGAAACAACGAGCTTCAGGGTATTGAACCTCATTCATGAAGTTAATGGCTAAATTTTCATTAACGATACCATCACTAGCAGCAAAAAAAGCAAGCACATGTTTAATAAAATGTTTTTCGTCATCATTTAATTTATTTTCCCAATCCGACATATCGGGACCTAAATCTATTTCTTCGGCAGTCCAAAAACTTGCTTCTGCTTTTTTATACATTTCCCATATATCATGGTGTTTTATCGGGAAAAGAACAAATCTGTCTTTATTCTCTTTTAAAATTGGTTCTTCCATTGTAGTTAATTTCTTTTATATTTTGATAACAATCGCTTAATCAAGTATTTACAATTTCTATTTTTTTAAAATCAGAGGGAAAAAATTCCCTGAGGCTCTAAACCCCTTTATTTTATTGATTTCAGTAAAATTGTGCTTATTGAAATTGTGGTCTACAAATGTTTGGAAAAAAATCGGGCGTGTCAAGGATATAGAATTAACATTTGTCCGAAGTTATAAACACGCGAAATTAACAGACGAATGTTAGGAATTTACCAATGTATTAAAAAACAGCCTTTTATAAAAATTGGAAAAAAATCTAAAAATTTATTCAAAAAAAATTTGGTGTAATCAAAAAAATCCTTTTTAGAGTTAATGGTGTTTCGGGATAATTACCCCTAAAACATTAATAAAAAAAGCACATTCAAAAATAACACATTGAGCAAAAACCCGTTTTCGTTTCCGAATTTCTACTTTCTCATTTTATCGGCAAGTTCTAATTGCTTATACCAATTTTTACCGTACTTACGAATAAGTGGCTCTTTTAAAAATTTGTACACTGGCACATCCAATTTGGCTCCACACTCGCATGCAGGCTTGCAAATATCCCATTTATGGTAATTTACCGCATCATAATCTTTAAACTTATCAATGCGTACAGGATATAAATGACAAGAAATTGGTTTTTTCCAATTGATTTTTCCATCTAAATAAGCTTGTTCAATACCGCATTTGGCAATATCTCCATCAAAAATGGTAAAAGCACAATGTTTTCCTTTTACTAATGGTGTAGTAAAATCACCATCCGAATCAATCACACATACACCTTGCTTTTCAATGGCTTTTACTCCATCTTTAGGCAAATAAGGCTTTACCTCATCCCAAATATCTTCGAGGATTACAATTTCTTCTTCATCCAATGGAGCACCGGAATCACCGGCAACACAACACTCGCCTTTACAGGCATTCAGGTCGCACACAAATTTTTTCTCTAATAAATGTTCCGAAACGATGGTATTGTCAATTGCTATCATAGCGCGAAGGTACAAATTAAATCAATTTTTATCGCCTTTAAACATTTCCCTATTTTCTATTTGTCATTCCGATTGGAAGGAGGGATTTCATACTAATAAAGAGATTTCTCTCTTTCGCCTTTGCTGGTGTTATCACCTGCAAAGGATTATTTATACGTTGATGATAACACCAACATTGGCTTACATCTATCTTGATTGCTTCGTAAATCTATTCCCCCCCCTTTTTTCAAAGGGGGCAAGGGGGATTGCTTCATTTTTTAGAGAGGTTGTGTGTAGCGTCATGCTGAACTTGCCTTACCGGAAAACAGAAATAGTCGAGATGATTTGTGACCTTTATATACTTTGTGTTTTCTTTTTTCTTGATAAAAAAGAAACAAAAAATCAAGACGGCAAAATCGCTCCCCTCAATGCTACTCGGCATCGCCTGCCGTCAATCCCACGCGCTGCTTCGTAACATTAATTTAATTGTAGATATTGTTTTGATTTTAATTATTTATTTTGAATGCTTCGTGAATC
>JAEUTT010000093.1 GCA_016787165.1 Bacteroidia bacterium
ATGCTATTTTATCATGCAAATCACATGACTAACAAAGATACACTAGCAGCTGTTAGTCCTCAAGAAAAAGAATATCGCTTAAAAACCGCACAACAAAATATTGAAAAAGCATTAAAACTGTATGAGCTTTTTCCTGATGCACACAATGTTGCCGGAAAAATTTATTTTGAACAAAAAAATTACGAAGCAGCATTTAAAAGCTATAGCAGAGCCAGTGAAATGAATCCACAAAAAGGAATGTATCATAATAACATAGGTACTTGCCTATTTTCAATAGGTAATTATGCCGAAGCTATTAAAGCATTTCAAAAGGCAATTGATATTGATAAATATGATGCCGAAGCTCGTTGCAACTTAGGAAGTGCTTATGGAGCAATGGGGGAATCTTATAAAATGCAAAACGATCTAGTTAGTGCAAATCAAATGTTTGTAAAAGCCATTGAAAATTTTAAAAAAGCAACGGAAATCAAAAAGAGCTACAAATCAGCGTATCAATTTATTGGACTAACTTACCGAAATCTTGGTGATGAAGCCAATGCGCAAATCTATCTAAACAAAGCATCATCAATAAAATAGACCATAAAAACCATTTTATGATGTAAATCACAATAAATTAATTATTATGCTTGCATAGTAATTAATTTTATTGTATATTTGTTCCGCTATGGCAAAACAACATACCGAAACAATTGACTCAAAATTAAAATCTGCTTGGCAAATCATTAGCAGAATGTACAATGCAGAGGCTGCTCAGTATGGGGGAAGCATCGCAATCGGTCATTTTTTGCTAAACATTGATAGTAATGACGGAGCCTACGCATCAGACATAGCGCCTAAACTCGGAATGGAAAGCACTTCTCTTTCAAGAATCATTAAAACACTAGAAGATGAAAAATTGATAATAAAAAAAAGCGATAAATCAGATAAAAGAAAAGTTAAACTTATCTTAACACAAAAAGGGAAAGAAAATAAAGAACTTGCAAAAAATATTGTTAGAAATTTTAACAGTGAAATTGAAAACAAAATAGGCAAAACTAAAATTGATGATTTTTTAAAAACAATCAACGAAATTATAGTAATAGCTGAAGGACGTAATAAACTGATTAAACAATAAGATATGAATAGAAGTATAAAAAAAGTAGCGATACTTGGCTCGGGAGTAATGGGAAGTCGCATTGCCTGCCATTTTGCAAACATTGGTGTTGAAGTAATATTACTTGACATTGTTCCTAAAGATGCAGGAAACGACAAAAAATTGCGTAATAAGATTGTGGATGACGCCTTAGCATTTGCGCTTAAATCAAACCCCTCACCTATTTATCGTAAAGCATTTGCTAAACGAATCACTACAGGGAATTTTGATGACAACATGAAAGATATTTCCAATTGCGATTGGATTATTGAAGTAGTTATTGAGCGTTTGGATATTAAAAAACAAGTATTTGAAAATGTTGAAAAATACCGCAAACCGGGCACTTTAATATCTTCCAATACTTCGGGGATACCTATCCATTTAATGAATGAAGGAAGAAGCGAAGATTTTCAACAACATTTTTGCGGGACACATTTTTTTAACCCTCCACGTTATTTAAAATTATTGGAGATTATTCCTACCCCAAAAACTTCTCCCGAAGTAATTGATTTCATGATGAAATACGGTGAATTGTATTTAGGAAAAACCACTGTATTGTGTAAAGATACACCTGCGTTTATTGCAAATCGTATTGGCGTATTTGGCATTATGAGCCTATTTCACATGGTAGAAAAAATGGAATTGACCGTAGATGAAGTTGATAAATTAACAGGTCCTGTTTTAGGTCGCCCGAAATCGGCTACATTCAGAACTTGCGATGTGGTTGGTTTAGACACTTTAGTACATGTGGCGAATGGTTTGGCTGCAGGCGTTCCGAATGATGAAGCAAAAGAATACTTTAAATTGCCTGCTTATGTTGCCAAAATGGTGGAGAATAAATGGTTAGGAAGTAAAACAGAACAAGGTTTCTTTAAAAAAGTAAAACCTGCCGGCCGGACAGGCGGGGGAGCAAATGGCAAATCTGAAATTCATTCGTTGGATTTAAAAACATTAGAATACAAACCAAGTGTAAAAGCAAAATTTGCAACACTTGAAAAAACAAAATCAATAGATAATTTACGTGAACGTGTAAAAGTGCTTGCTGCCGGAACAGATAAAGCAGGTGAATTTTACCGTGCTACATTCTATGGCTTGTTTGCTTATGTGAGCAATCGTATCCCGGAGATTACAGACGAATTATTCAAGATCGATGATGCCATGAAAGCCGGTTTTGGCTGGGATCTTGGTCCGTTTGAATATTGGGATGCATTGGGAGTTGCAGAAACTGTTAAAGCAATGGAAGCTGCTGGCAGTAAGCCATCACAATGGATTTACGATATGCTTTCTAGCGGTGTAAGCTCTTTTTATAAAGTAGAAAATGGCAATCGTAAATATTATGATATTCCTTCCAAATCGTATAAAGTTATTCCGGGAACAGAATCCTTTATTTTGTTAGACAACATTCGTCCAACAAAAACAGTATGGAAAAACAGTGGCGCAACACTTACCGACATTGGCGATGGAATTGTGAACTTGGAATGGAATACCAAAATGAATTCCATTGGTGCGGAAGTAATTGAAGGTATCAACAAATCAATTGAAATTGCAGAAAAAGATTTTAGAGGTTTGGTAATATCTAATGAAGGAGCTAATTTTAGTGCTGGAGCAAATGTAGGGATGATATTTATGATGGCAGTAGAACAAGAATATGACGAATTAAATTTTGCAATAAAAACATTCCAAAACACAATGATGCGTGTTCGTTACTCATCAATACCTGTTGTTGTTGCTCCTCACAATTTAGCATTAGGAGGTGCCTGTGAAATGAGTTTACATTCCGACAGAGTTGTTGCTCATGCAGAAACCTATATGGGCTTGGTAGAATTTGGTGTTGGATTAATTCCCGGTGGTGGTGGAACCAAAGAATTCGCTGTTCGTTTGTCGGATGAATTACAAGAAGGAGATTTTGAATTTAATAATTTCCGCGACCGTTTCTTAACTATTGGTCAAGCTAAAGTAGGAACATCAGCTTATGAAGCGTTCGACTTGGGTTATTTAAGAAAAGGAAAAGATGTGGTAGTGATTTCACGCAATCGTTTATTAACTGAAGCAAAATTAAATTGTATTGAATTAGCAGAAGCGGGTTATACAAAACCAACACCGCGTAAAGACATTCGTGTACTTGGAAAACAAGCATTGGGTTTGGCTTATTTAGGAGCCAACTCCATGCAAGTTGGAAATTATATCAGCGAGCATGATGTAAAAATTTCTCAAAAATTAGCGTATGTATTGTGTGGTGGCGATTTATCACAACCAACAATTGTTAGCGAGCAATACTTATTGGATTTGGAACGTGAAGCATTTTTGAGCTTATGTGGCGAACGCAAAACCTTAGAAAGATTACAGTCAATTATTACAGGTGGTAAAATACTTAGAAATTAAAAACAAACTATTTAGTATGGTATCAGGTAGAAAGTATCAGGTATCAAGAAAAATAAAAAATAACATAATCGTATTTAAGAGCAAGTCCTGATACTTGATACTAAATACTAAATACTAAAATTATGAATGCATATATAGTAGCAGGTTTTAGAACTGCAGTTGGTAAAGCCAACAAAGGAGGTTTCAGATTCACTCGCCCTGATGATTTAGCAGCCGATGTAATTAAACATTTAATGGCAAGTGTGCCAAATGTAAGTCATGAACAAGTAGATGATTTAATAGTAGGAAATGCAATGCCTGAAGCAGAGCAAGGGTTGAATATGGCTCGCTTAATTTCATTAATGGCATTTAATACCGATAAAGTTTCAGGTATGACCGTGAACCGTTATTGTGCATCCGGATTAGAAACCATTTCCATTGCTGCCGCAAAGATCCATGCAGGTATGGCCAACTGTATTGTTGCAGGTGGTGCCGAAAGCATGAGTTTAATTCCGATGGGTGGATGGAGAATTGTTCCACATGCCGGTGTAGCATTAGCACATCCCGACCATTATTGGGGAATGGGGTTGACAGCAGAAGCTGTTGCAAAAGAATATAATGTTAATCGTGAAGACCAAGATGCATTTGCTTTTAATTCTCACATGAAGGCGATTAAAGCAATTAAAGAAGGGAAGTTCAAGGATGAGATTGTTCCTATTAAAGTTACTGAAACTTATTTGGATGAAAATGAGAAAAAGAAAACACGTGAATTTATTGTAGATACCGATGAAGGTCCGCGTGCCGATACAACACTAGAAGCATTAGCAAAATTAAAGCCGGTGTTTGATGCAAAAGGATTTGTAACAGCAGGTAATTCGTCACAAACAAGTGATGGTGCCGCATTTGTGATGGTAGTAAGTGAAAAATTCTTAAAAGAAAATAACCTCACTCCTATTGCACGTATGGTAAGTTATGCTGCTGCTGGGGTTCCACCGCGCATCATGGGAATTGGTCCTGTTGCAGCAATTCCGAAAGCATTAAAACTAGCGGGCTTAAATCAAAATGATATTGATTTATTTGAATTGAATGAAGCATTTGCATCACAATCATTAGCCGTTTGCAGAGAACTAAATATTGATACAGAAAAAGTAAATGTGAATGGTGGAGCTATTGCACTAGGACATCCATTGGGTTGCTCCGGTGCAAAATTATCTGTTCAATTATTTAATGAATTAAAACGCAGAAACAAAAAATATGGTGTAGTAACCATGTGTGTAGGAACCGGACAAGGTGCAGCAGGAGTGTTTGAAATGTTGTAACTTAAATCAACTAAAGACTAAATACTAATTACTTAATACTAGAAAATATGACAGCATTAAAAGGAGGAGAATTCCTAATTAAAGAAACAGAAGCAAAAGATGTTTTTATTCCCGAAGAATGGAATGAAGAACAACAAATGATTGCACAAACATGTACCGATTTTTTATCACAAAATGTGTGGAATAATCTCGACAGAATAGATGCACAAGAAGAAGGTTTAATGATTGACTTACTTAATAAAGCAGGAGAATTAGGCTTGTTAGGGATTTCAGTGCCTGAGGAGTACGGTGGATTCGGAAAAGATTTTACAACATCTATGTTGGCAACCGAAGTGTTGGGTACAGGACATTCATTTGCTGTTGCCATTTCTGCTCATACAGGCATCGGAAC
>JAEUTT010000095.1 GCA_016787165.1 Bacteroidia bacterium
AGGTAATTTTATTATGCTTATCTTTTTCTAAATCAGAAACAGGAAAATACATAGATGAAGATGCATCAATTACAATTTGACACCTAAGATTTGTTTCTTCTTCATAACGTTTAACAAACAGCTTGTCAGTTCTTCCAAAAAGTTTCCAATCAATATGTTTGGTAGACTCTCCTTTATTATACAATCGATGCTCCGCAAATTCAACACTAAAACCATGAAAAGGACTTTTATGTAATCCTGTAATGAAACCTTCTACCACTTGTTTAGCAATAAGCTCCAAGTGTGAAAAATGTTGTACTAAACGGTGGTCGAGTTTACTCAAGAGAAAAAAGATAAAGCCATTATACTATTTAAAATTAAACAGCATAATGGCAAAAAAATTATAAAAGAGCCTTTAATTTAGCATCTAATACCGACTTAGGAACAGCTCCAACTTGTTTATCTACAACTTGTCCGCCTTTGAAAAACAATATTGTAGGAATGTTACGAATTCCAAACATTGCTGAAACATTTGCATTATGGTCTACATTTACTTTTCCTACCACTGCTTGTCCATCATAATCTTTTGATAATTCTTCTACTACTGGTCCTACCATACGGCAAGGTCCACACCATTCTGCCCAAAAATCTAATAATACCGGTTTGTCTGATTTTGCTACTAACTCATCAAAGTTAGCGTCTGTAATTTCTAATGCCATAGCTTTAATTTTTATTTATGATTATTATTTACGCAAATTTCTATAAAGATAAAAATGCTTCTTCTATTTGACAAATGATTTGCCAAAAAGTTTTTAATGACAGAGTGGCACTATTTTAGCTGAAGCTTTAAAGGTTAAATTGCTTTTAGTATATTTGAAATCTTATAATCAACCGCTTATTTAACATTTATGTCACATATAAGAAAAAGTATTTTTTCAACTTCATATATAACTCTTTTCCTCATCACTTTGTTTAACCAGCAAATTATGGCTCAATTTAGCTATAAAATAGATGGTATTGTTAAACAAAATGGAAAACCTTTAACGGGTGCCATTGTAAGCATCTTTGATTTTCAATCCGAAAAAGTAAAAGAACTTACTACCCCTGCTACAGGATTGTTTTCATTTGCACTAAAACCCGATGAAGAATACAATATTTTTATTACAAAACCTGGCTATATCACTGTAAAGCTTATATACTCCACCATTGGATTTACTCCTGATGAAGCTAAAAAATTTAAAGGCGTTTCTAACCCTGAGATTGAGCTTTTTGAGTTGCCCGAAGATCCAAAATTGGTAACTAAAATGAATGAGACTTTTAGCAAACCATTAATGAGTATTTATTATGCAAATGATGAAAAGAAGATGGTTTCGGATGATGATGTACAAAAATCAATGCAACAAGAATTTGTTAAATATCAAAAACAAGCAGATGATTTGAAAAGCAAATCAAATGCTGCCAATGAAATAGAAACAAGATATCAAAGTGCAATTACTAAAGCTGACAAGGCGCTAACAGAAAAAAATTACAAATTAGCAAAAGATGCATACAATGAAGCATTGGGAGTAAAATCAACAGAACAATATCCTAAAACCAAATTGTCTGAAATAGAAAAAATTATTGCAGAAAATGCAGAAAAGGAAAAACTTGCTAAAGAAAAAGAACTAAATGATAAATATGCTGCTGCAATTGTAAAAGGCGACAAAGCCTTGTCTATAAAAGATTACGCATCTGCTAAAACGTCATACAATGAAGCAATAAGCATCAAGAACACTGAACAATATCCAAAAGATAAAATCAAAGAAATTGATACTATCATTGCCGATGCAACAGCAAAAGAAAAGGCAGAAAAAGAGAAAGCCGCAAAAGAAAAAGAACTTAACGACAAATATGCTGCAGCCATAGCAAAAGCGGATGCTGCTTTGTTTTCTAAAAATTATGATGTTGCAAAAAATGCCTACAATGAAGCATTAATCTATAAACCAACAGAGCAGTTGCCTAAAGATAAAATAGATAGCATCGATAAAACACTTGCAGAAAATGCAGCAAAAGAGAAAGCTATCAAAGAAAAAGCAGATGCAGAAGCTGCTGAAAAAGCACGTTTAGCAAAAGAAAAAGCAGATGCAGAAGCAGCTGAAAAAGAACGATTAGCAAAACTAAAAGCGGATGCGGATGCTGCTGAACAAGAACGATTAGCAAAGCTAAAAGCGGATGCGGATGCTGCTGAACAAGCTCGATTAGCAAAACAAAAAGCAGAAGCGGATGCTGCCGAACAAGCTCGATTAGCAAAGCAGAAATCTGATGCAGAGGCTGCCGAACAAGCACGAATTGCAAAAGAAAAACTAGATGCTGAAGTAGCTGAAAAAGCTCGAATAGCAAAAGAAAAAGCAGATGCTGCTGAACAAGAACGATTAGCAAAACTAAAAACAGAGGCGGATGCTGCTGAACAAGCACGATTAGCAAAACTAAAAGCAGATGCAGAGGCTGCAGAACAAGCACGAATTGCAAAAGAAAAACTAGATGCTGAAGTGGCTGAAAAAGCCCGAATAGCAAAAGAAAAAGCGGATGCTGAAGCGGCTGAAAAGGCTAGAATTGCAAAAGAAAAAGCGGATGCTGATGCAGCAGAAAAAGAACGTGTGGCAAAAGAAAAAGCTATAGCTGATGCCGCTGAAAAAGAAAAAATTGCAAAAGAAGAAGAAGCTAAGGCCTTTGAAAAAAAATACAAGCAAATCATAGCCAAAGGTGATTCTGCAATTGTGGTAAAAGATTTTGACAAAGCAAAAGTAGCATTTAATGAAGCAATGCAGCTTAAACCAACGGATGAACTTCCTAAAAGCAGGATAAAAGAAATTGAAACACTTATTGCTAATGCCGATTTATTTAAAAACGATTTAGCAAAAAAATATCCAATAGGACTTACTGAAGAAGTTGTTAAAGAAGGAAATACAAAAGTAACCAGACGCATTGTTGTTACAGGATACAAAGGTATTTTGTATGAAAAAAAAGAAACGAATTTTGGTGCTATATATTATTTTAAAGATGGAAATGCAATAACTGAATTGATTTACAACAAAGAAACCAATATTAAATAATAGCACTTAACTCTTCCTTTAATTTTGTAACTTCGTGTAGATATAAGAAATGCCATCCATTCACGAAATACTAGAAAAATACTGGGGTTACAAATCATTCAGACCACTTCAAGAAGAAATTATTCATTCGATACTTGAAGGAAATGATACATTAGCCTTACTCCCTACAGGAGGAGGTAAATCTATTTGCTTTCAAGTTCCTGCAATGGTAAAAGAAGGTATTTGCATTGTAGTGTCACCACTTATTGCTTTAATGAAAGATCAGGTAGAAAATCTTGTTT
>JAEUTT010000103.1 GCA_016787165.1 Bacteroidia bacterium
GGGTAATTGTGGGAATATTAAATTATCGTAATATTTCTATTTTAGCATTCCGCTCAGTACATATAAAATCTTACCTTTGCCAGCGAAATAATTTTGGCACATGCAATTTGAATTAACAGACGAATTTTTTGAACGATTACAACTTGCTATTGATAGCAAGGATGAAGCGTTTATTGAATCACAACTCAAAGAGTTGTACCCGCCTGATATTGCCGAAATTTTTAATAAACTGGAGCTTGAACAAGTAAAGTTTTTATACAATTACTTGGAAGAGCAAATTGCTGCGGATGTACTTGTAGAGTTAGAAGAAGATGTGCGTGAGGAAATTTTATCTTCATTAACATCAAAAGAAATTGCGGAGCAATTGGATAACATGGATTCGGATGATGCTGCCGATGTGATTGCTGAATTACCCGACAAAGTACAAGATGAAGTATTGGCTCAACTTGAAGATAGTGAGCAAGCGAGCGATATTGTAGATTTATTAAACTACGATGAAAATACTGCCGGTGGTTTAATGGCCAAAGAGCTTATTCGTGTGCATGTAAGTAAAACATCCATTGAATGTGTTCGTGAAATTAGAGAACAAGCCGATGAAGTGGAAAATATTTATGCCATTTATGTGGTGGATGATGATGAAAAATTACTCGGTTTATTACCACTAAAAAAATTAGTAATTTCTCCTACACGCTCTAAAGTAGCGGATATATATGATTCAAAAGTAATTTCTGTTAAAACCAATGCCTCTGCCGAAGAAGTTGCCAATGTAATGGATAAGTACAATTTGGTAGTACTTCCTGTAGTTGATGTGCTTGGTCGATTGGTGGGGAAAATTACCATTGATGATGTAGTAGATGTTAGAAGGGAAGAGGAAACGGAAGATGTTCAAAAAATGGGTGCGATGGAAGCTTTGGAAGAACCATACATGAATACTTCTTTCGGACAAATGATTAAAAAAAGAGCAGGATGGTTGGTTTTACTTTTTTTAGGCGAAACTCTTACTGCTACAGCTATGAGCTTCTTTGAAGATCAAATTACCAAAGCGGTTATTTTAGCATTATTTATTCCTTTGATTATTGCAAGTGGTGGTAATAGCGGTTCACAAGCCTCAACACTTGTGATTAGGGCCTTGGCACTTGGCGAAATTACTGTTAGAGATTGGATGAAAATTGTAAAAAAAGAATTTTATACTGGTTTAGTGATTGGTTTAATATTAGGATTAATCGGCTTTTTAAGAATAGCTTTATGGGCCTACTTTGTAGATGATTATGGTCCACATTGGTATTTAATTGGATTTACTGTTGGATTCTCATTAGTAGGCGTAGTGCTTTGGGGAACATTAATGGGTTCACTTTTACCTTTGTTTTTAAAACGTTTTGGTTTAGATCCTGCAGTTTCTTCTGCGCCATTTGTTGCTACTTTGGTTGATGTTACCGGATTGGTAATTTACTTTTCCTTTTCAATGTTCTTCTTAAAAGGGATTTTACTTTAATTTATTTTTCGTTTAAAAGTCCTGTAACCGCAGCTTCTAGAAGTAGGTCGTTTGTGCTTTTTGTAAATCCCGAATAGCTTTTACTTTTTTCAATGGCATCCATTAAATGAAATGTTTTTTGTTTTTGAAAAAATGCAATGCCTTTTTCTTTTAATTGATAAGCTAAATATTCTTGTTCTGTTTGTCCGGGTGTAGGAATAAAAATAGCCTTTTTACCTAATGCTGCTAAATCCAGAATGGTGGAGTAACCACTACGAGAAATAATTAAATCGGATGAACGTATTGCTTCTTCCATTTCTTTGCTATTCAAATGTGAAACCATTTTCACCTTTGCTTTTGTTTCATGTTTTATATTTCCTTCGGGTAATCCAAACACAAGTAACGCATTTAAATTGCTTTTATAAATTTGTTCGGATACAATGCGTTCAAAAATACTTCGTTGTGGTTCGGGCCCCGAAATAATAGCCATCACATCGTATTTTTTTTCTTCTGTTGTAGTGAATTGATTAAATCGTGTTAGTGCACCAATAAATGAAGCATTGGAAGGAATAGGGTATAAATGTGCTAAATCTCCCGAAAGATTGTCTTTGCCTTGCCAATCAGGAATCCAACAGAATGTATACCTTTTAATATAACTTAATACTATTTTGTGTAATACCTTTTCGCCAATAGGAGATTTTATCATTAACTGATGTGTTATAAAAACAGAGGTTATTTTTTTGTTCCAACAACCATATCTGTTATCTGATAATACAATGTCAATATTGTAATCTGTAATTAGTTTATCTAATTCGCGATGCTCTCTTTTTATTCCGTTTAAAATCTTAGGAATAGAAAAAATCATTTTTAGTGCTAAAAAAAGTGATTTTGAGTAGGTAATGTCATATCCTTTAAATACGATATATTCAAGCTCAGGAAATTCTTTTTTTAGGAGTTCAAGACTTCTTCCTTCGGCAGCAATAATTACTTTTGCATTATTTTGAATGAGTAAATTAATGATAGGGATGCAACGAGTAGCATGACCCAATCCCCAGTTCAGCGGACAAACAAGTACTCGTTTTTGTTTCATCATTAATCACTATTTTTGCAAAAGTACGGATTATAGGATAATTTAAAGAATATATGGCAAAGCATAAATTAAAAAAATTTGCAGAAGTATCATCATTTGATAATTGTTTTTTTCTATCATTTGAAGATTCTCAAAAAGAGGGCTTGCATTTAAAAGGGAAGTGGCATTCAACTTATTTTAAAAATAACAATCCTATTGTGTTGGAGTTAGGTTGTGGAAAAGGTGAATATACAATTGGTTTAGCAAAACGATTTCCAGATAAAAATTTTATTGGTGTAGATATTAAAGGAAATAGAATTTGGACAGGTGCCAAAATTGCTGTTCAGGATAACATGCAAAATGTAGCTTTTATTAGAACGCGAATTGATTTTATTGAAGCTTGCTTTGCTAAAAATGAAGTAACTGAAATATGGATAACATTTCCGGATCCTCAACCTCAAAAAACAAGAGAGCGTAAACGATTAACTAATACTATGTTTATTGAACGGTATAAAAAAATTTTGGTAGAAGATGGTATAATTAACTTAAAAACAGATAATGAACCTTTTTATGATTATAGTAAATGGGTGGCAACAGAAAATAATTTTGAAATTTTAGATAGCACAAACGATTTATACTCCTTTGATAAACCAAGAGATGAAGCGCTAACGAATATTAAAACGTATTATGAAAATTTGTTTTCGAAAAAAGGATTTAAAATATGCTATTTACGCTATAAAATAAATACAGTTTAAGTTAGATTATACAGCTTTTAAGCAGAGAAAAAATCCATAAAATACCGCCATTTCATTAGAAATAAACCTTAAATTTGAACACCAATAAAGCAATTAATTAATTATTTAACTACAATACGATTATGGACTACAGAATTGAAAAAGACACAATGGGCGAAGTAAAAGTTCCAGCAGATAAATACTGGGGAGCACAAACAGAACGTTCGCGTAATAATTTTAAAATTGGTCCGGAAGCTTCTATGCCGAAGGAAATTATTTATGCTTTTGGTTATTTGAAAAAAGCAGCAGCTATGGCAAATCACGAATTGGGAGTTCTTTCAGCTGACAAAAAAGACTTAATTGCAAAAGCGTGTGATGAAATTATTGCGGGTAAATTAGATGATCAGTTTCCATTAGTTATATGGCAAACAGGATCGGGGACCCAATCAAATATGAATGCAAATGAAGTAATTGCATATCGTGCACATGTGATGAGCGGTGGAAAATTAGCTGATGAAAAAAAAGTATTGCATCCGAATGATGATGTAAATAAATCGCAATCATCAAATGATACTTACCCAACAGCAATGCACATTGCGGCATACAAGCAAGTGGTGGATATTACATTGCCTGGAATGGAAAAGCTCAGAAATACCTTGGTGAAAAAATCGGAAGAGTATAAAAACATTACTAAAACTGGTCGTACTCATTTTATGGATGCTACACCATTAACTCTCGGACAAGAGTTTGGTGGCTATGCTCAACAGGTAACTAATAGCATTCGTGCAATAAAAAATGCACTAGAAATGGTACGTGAATTAGCATTGGGTGGTACAGCAGTAGGTACAGGATTAAATACTCCAAAAGGGTATGATGTATTGGTTGCTAAAAAAATTGCAGAACTTACAGGTTTACCATTTGTAACAGCACCAAACAAATTTGAAGCATTGGCAGCTCATGATGCAATGGTAGAATTGTCGGGTGCTTTAAAGCGTGCTGCCGTAGCATTAATGAAAGTAGCCAATGATATTCGTATGCTATCATCTGGTCCGCGTTGTGGAATTGGTGAAATTATTATTCCTGACAATGAGCCGGGTTCGTCTATTATGCCAGGTAAAGTAAATCCTACTCAGCCCGAAGCATTAACAATGGTATGTGCTCAAGTGATGGGAAATGATGTGGCAGTTTCTGTTGGTGGTTCAATGGGACATTTTGAATTGAATGTATTTAAGCCATTAATAGCTGCTAATGTATTGCAATCGGCTCGTTTGATTGGTGATGCTTGTGTTTCATTTAATGATAAATGTGCTGAAGGCATTGAGCCTAATTTGCCAATGTTAAAGCAACATCTTGAAAATTCATTGATGCTTGTTACTGCATTAAATACACACATCGGTTACGAAAATGCAGCAAAAATTGCTAAAACTGCACACAAAGGAAATAAAACATTGCGTGAAGCAGCCATTGAATTGGGCTTACTAACCAATGAGCAGTTTGATGAATGGGTGAAGCCTGAAGACATGTGCGGATCAATGAAATAAATAATATCCGTTTTAGTTCATTATAGTATATTGTCCGTAAAATTTTGTTGAAATTAAAACAATCTCGACAAAATTTTATTGACATTAAATAAGGTTAGCGTTGAAAAAAACAAACTACATATTTTTACTTTTTATTTTGTTTGTGTTAGTAAATAAAATTACTGGACAAACGGATACTGTTATCAATGGTAAAAAGTATAAGATGGTGGAAGAGCCTGTTGTTTCTAAAAATGGGAAAATAAAAAAACGAATTCCGCCATTAGACAGTATGTTTGTTATCAATAATAAAAAGTTTAAATATTATAACAATTGGGTAACAGCGGGTGCTGGTACACATCAAAATTTATCTTACAAACGAGCACTAGGATTTACGGTAGGTTTAGATTATAATTTCCATATTAAACAACATTACTTTCAGCTGGGAACTAATATTTTAGGAGAACGATTTGGCTTTTACACTAATTATCAATTTCATTTAGGTTACGGAAAACGATTTGAGGATAAGGATATTCACTTTGCCGCTTTTGGTGGCTTGTCGTACTCCAGTGGTTATGGAAAAGTAGATACGCTGTATTCTCGTCATTACAGTGAGCCTGGAATATATGTACAAGCAGAGTTTGTAAAAAAAATAACGTGGGATGTTGGAATAGGAGCAAGTTTGTTTGCTGATATAAACCAAGAGCAGTCACTTGTTGGCTTACGTTTAGTCCTTTATTTTTCGGGAGCATACAAAGGTGATAAATATGGGCGAAAAAATGATTGAATGAATTAATATTTACATTTCTAACTAAAAACAAAAACGACTAAATTTTCAAACTGTCGTCCGTCAGTTGACGGATGACAATTAAAAACAAATTATAGACAGATGAAAAAAACACTTACACTACTAATTCAAATTGCATTTTCAACATTTTCGATGGCTCAAGGATTTGCCCTGTATGATGCATCTTTTACTACCGTTACTAATACTACGCTAACTGTAAATATTAGTCCGAGTACCACTGTTAATACTCCATTATCTATTAGAAATAATGGGTCTTCAACAAAGAGTGTAAAGGTGGTTCGTACAATTTATTCTGTTGCTGGTACCGATGCTACTAGCTTTAATTGGGCATCAATGGCTGAATCGTCAGGAACAAATGTATCCAGCTTTTCACAAAATATAACTGCAGGACAAACTTTAACTTATGCATTAGGAGGTTTTCAAGCTACATTAATAGCAGGAACAGCCACAAGCATTCGTCAAGTGCATTATCGTTTTTATGATGTTGCAAACCCCTCCGACTCAGTAGGGGTAACATTAAAGTATATGCCACCTGTTGGAATTGATGAGAAAGCAAATTTTGTTAGCTTAAACAGTTATCCTAACCCAGCATCTGATGTATTGTTTTTAAATTATGCAATT
>JAEUTT010000124.1 GCA_016787165.1 Bacteroidia bacterium
TTTACAACCTAGCGATATAGGATATGATGCAAATATTCAGCACGGATTAATTGCTGCACCCAATGACCAAAGTACGTCTATTCCATGGGCTGTTTCCCTTACCACAACAGGGGCAACAGGATTAGCCATTGGAACAGGTCAAACAAATACAAATGCAATAGTTGCAAATCAAAGTTCTGGAAGTTACGCTGCAAAAATTTGCGATGATTTAGTATTAGGTGGTTATAGCGATTGGTATTTACCCAGTATGTATGAATTAGAAAAATTATACATTAATCGAATTGCTATAGGTGGCTTTTCTATAGCTTTTTATTGGAGCTCCAGTGAAGATGATGCTAATGGAGCATGGCTACAATCTTTCAATTCAAATTCACAAACTATTGGCATAAAAACTAATTTATATTATGTGAGGGCTATTAGATCATTTTAACAATACACTAAATCAAATTTGTTATGAAAAATATATTCATTTTAATTATTTCACTTATTAACTCAATCAACATTTTCGGGCAAGCTTACAAACCCGAATTAGATGGAAAATTTTTACCAGCAAAAATAATTTTTGGCGATGATGTTGTACACGACATACAGATGATGTATCAACAACCCGAATTTTTCAAAAACCCTTTAAACAAATTTAAAATTATTAAAAACAATGAATCAGGTTCATATACTCACTCTGGAGGGATAGCAGCCTTTTTAATTGATAATAATTGCTGGGCATTAAAATCGGTTGCAGGACAAAATCAATTTGTTATTTTTAAAACACAAGGCGCTATTGAGCAATTTGAATATATTATAAATGGAAAACTTGGTGAAGTCACAACTGGCGCTTATGTTGTTATTGGACAACGAACAAAAACAATAACACGTAATGCACTTACAAACGAAAGCGTTGAAGGAATATTGAGCCCCGAAAAATTAAAACAATGGATTTTGAATGCTCCTGAAGTACTAGAAGATTACAATAAAGCAGAAGCGCGTGCAAATGAAGAACAAGAAAGAATTGACTCTGAAAATGGTGAACAAAAAAAAAGTTTTATTACAGGCGCTACTATAAAAGAACCGACAGAAGTTGACTTAAATCGCATAATAAATAATTACAATGCATGGTACGAAACATATAATTCAGGTAAATTAAAATATTACTTTATCCAAAAACCAACATGGATAAACTTACCGGAAAGAGTTAAATCACAAGCTGAGAAAAAAGCAGAAAGAGAAAAATTGATGGCAACAGCCTATTCCGAAAGAAGCACAGAGGTTTCTCCCGAGTTAGCTTCTGCAAAAGACAATGTGCCAGATAAAAAAGAAACTTTTTTAGGAAAAATGGATAGGATTGTGAAAGAAGGAAATAAAATTGGAGTTGTTGTGTATGTAAAGCCAATTAGAAATGCATCAATGACAGAATTTATAAACGGTCAAGAAATTATTTCTGAAGTGGGAGCTTACCATGACCCTTTATTGTTAGCAACAGGAACTGACCTTGTAAAAGAATTAAATACTGCCTTGGGAACTAACAACATTGAATTAATTGACATCAATCAAATTCCATATCGTGAAATGAAAATAATGGGTACTAAAATACGTATCGATGATTTTTGGAAAACAAAATACAAACTAGTATTTGCATACACCATTGACCCCTTACTAAAATTCGAGAATATGTCAATTAAAGGTGATATAAAACCAACTACTACTATAAATGTTCGATCAAATTTAGTTGTAACCGAATACAATGGTCCAAGCACTAGTACAAGCCAAAAAAATCAAATACAAATTTTAAATATGGGAGGCTTTGTAACACCAACTGTTGTGCATGAAAAAGAGTCAAAAGAAGTAGAATTGATGTATAAAAAAACATTGGAAAAATTAGAGGTTCCTATACTTGAAAAAATAAAAACGGAAAGAGCATCAGGCATTGAAAAAGTTGTAAAAAGGGTGAACTAATTTTTTCTAACAAAGACGAGTGTTATCTCATTTTTTTTTATTTCTTTTGTTAGATGAAATTAAAATTTTTAGCTTTAATTGTTTTGTTGGCGAGCAAAAGCATCATTGCTCAACCTTTTGCCGATATTTTAAGCTTTGGCTACCAAACGTTTAATGGAGCATATAAGGATTCTAGTAATTGGAAAAATAAAACAGACAATTATGTTCTTAACTTTTTTTTACCAAAAGAATTTAAAAATGGAACCACTCTTTTAGTCCGATTAAATACCGAAACAATCAATTCTACTATCTCTCCCGATTCTTCCTATTCTTCCCGATTGTCAGCTATTTCATTACCGGTTGGTGTAAAATTGGTTACAAAAAACAAAAAATGGGAAAGCATCGTTCTTGTTATCCCAAAAATAGCTTCCGATTTTAAAGATGCTATTAACTCCTACGACTATCAATATGGAGGAATATTTTTACAGCATTATGTCCCAAACAATAAAGTAAAAGTAAAAGCAGGATTATACTACAATAGAGAAGCATTTGGCGATTTTTTTGTCCCACTTTTAGGTGTCGACTGGAAAGTAAACGACCGAATATACATGTACGGTATATTGCCCACCAATTATAAAATAGAATTTAATATTCTAAAAAATAAATTGTACACAGGTGTAAATCTTAAATTCTTTACACGCTCATTTCGCTTAGCACAATCATACAATAATGATTATGTACGATACGATGAGGCACAAATAAAGTTATGTCTTGATTATTTTGTGGTGCCTAAAGTTTTGATTTTTGCTGAAGCTGGCTATACTTTTGGAAAAAATCCTTGGCAGTACAAATACAATACAAACGACAATTACTACAAATCAAACCCCGTTTATGGGCCAATGGCTAATTATCCTATTTTTAACTTCGGTCTTGCATACCGCATTCGATTTGATTTAGAAAAAAACGAACCCACAACTCAACCTTAATTTTATGAGCAAAAAAAGAAAACTGATCCTTGCGCTAGTAGCCATTATTGTACTTATACAATTTATCCGTCCAGCTAAAAATATAGGTCAATCGTATGGCGAAAATGATATCACCACAGTTGTTACCACTTCTACTGAAGTTAAAAACATACTTGAAAAATCATGTTTTGACTGTCATTCAAACAATACCAACTACCCTTGGTACAACAACATTCAACCTATTGCATTTTGGTTGGCAGATCATGTAAATGAAGGCAAAGACGAATTAAATTTTTCGGAATTTAAAAACTATAAACTCAAACGCCAAGATCATAAACTGGAAGAAATTATAGAAATGGTGGAAGAAAATGAAATGCCATTAAGCTCTTATACAATCACCCATGAAAATGCCAAATTAAGTGATTTCGAAAAGGAAACACTTATAAAATGGGCAAAAGAAGGCAGAAATGAACTAGGATACACCCCCGAAAATTAAACTATTCAATCCAATTTCATAAACTCTTTTTTAGTAAATTTGTTCTTCATTAATTAAGGAAGAACAAAGCAGATGAGTATTACAAAAGAACAAGTATTAGAAGCCCTAAAAAATGTTGACGATCCAGATTTAAAAAAGGATTTAGTTACATTGGGCATGATTCACGATTTACAGGTTGATGGCAAAAATGTAAACTTTACAGTAATGCTTACTACCCCAGCATGTCCCATGAAAGAGATGATTCACAAGGCATGTGTAAATGCTGTTTTGCATTTTGTAGATAAAGAAGCAAATGTAAATGTAAAAATGAGCGCCAATGTTTCATCTGCTCAAAAATCAGGACCACTTTTACCTAAAGTTAAAAATATTATTGCTGTTGCATCAGGCAAAGGAGGCGTTGGAAAATCAACGGTTGCATCTAACTTAGCTGTAGCATTGGCAAAACAAGGAGCAAGTGTTGGCTTGGTAGATGCCGATATTTATGGCCCTTCACAAACCATTATGTTTGATGTGATGCACGAAAAACCTCTTATCAAAGAAGTAAATGGAGTAAATAAAATAGTTCCTGTAGAAAGTTATGGAGTGAAATTATTGTCTATTGGTTTTTTTGCAGATACCTCGCAAGCTATTGTTTGGCGTGGACCAATGGCAGTTAAAGCACTCACTCAATTATTTTCCGATGCTGATTGGGGAGAACTGGATTACATGATTATTGATTTACCTCCAGGTACTGGTGATATACATTTATCGTTGGTAGGTTCAATACCTTTGAGCGGTGTTGTGATAGTAAGTACCCCACAAAATGTGGCTCTGGCAGATGCACAAAAAGGGATTGGAATGTTTCAATTGCCACAAATAAATGTTCCGATAATCGGTATTGTTGAAAATATGGCCTATTTTACTCCTGCTGAACTACCAAACAATAAATATTATATCTTTGGTAATGGTGGAGCAAAAGCATTAGCAGAAAAGTTAAATGTTACTTTATTAGGAGAAATCCCATTGGTTCAAAGTATATGTGAAGCAGGTGATGCTGGTCGGCCAGCAGTAATGCAAGAAAACACGCCACAAGCACTTGCATTTATGCAATTGGCAAGCAATATTGCACAACAAGTATCTATTATAAATGCAAATAAAACAACAGAAGTACTTAACTAAAAAACATGAGCGAACTAACTAAAAAAGTTGAAGAAGCATTGGATCAAATACGGCCATACTTACAAGCAGATGGTGGAAATGTTTCATTGGTTGAAATTGTAGATAATGTTGTGAAAGTAGAACTACAAGGTGCTTGCAAATCGTGCTCTATGAGTATGA
>JAEUTT010000127.1 GCA_016787165.1 Bacteroidia bacterium
TCATACTATTATTGTGCAAGTGCCAAACACCATGATAATCATTGTTCCATGTTGTTGCAGTGGATTGATCTGGTGCCGCAGCATTACCGTAATACATGTATATGTAGGTGTTAATACTTGTATATAAAATAGGTATTCTAACCCAAACAACTAACTCGCCTGTGGTGGATACATATTTTTCTAATTGATGATTTAATTGAGTTACACCATCATCCGCAGTAAAAATAATATCATTACCTGCAGCTGTTTCAACATACCCACCACTACCTGTAACTCTCAAATCGTTATCAGATGAAATATTTATTAATGCCTGAAAGTTAGTTAAATTGGTGGTGCTAGCAGGAGCACCGACTCTAGTAGGATCAAAAGTGATACGCTTTCTGTACTTATAGTTACATATTTGAGCTTCAACAAAAACTGAAGTTAAGAGACTAAATGTTATAAAAAGAAGTAGTTTTTTTGTCATAAGTATATTGCCTAAATTTAGCTATCCAAAAGCTAAAGACGAAAATAATAAAAAAAGGTTGCAAAAACTAGCCTTTGAATTCGCCAAATACATTCCTCATAGTATCTGCAATCTCTCCTAATGTGGCATAATTCTCAACGCATTCAAGGATTGCAGGCATTAAATTGCTATCAGACTTAGCTATTTCTTCTAATTTTTCCAATAACATGAGTACTTTTTTGTTATCTCTTTCTGACTTTACCTGATTAATTTTTTGGATTTGCTTTTCACGGATGGAATCATCTACCGTAAAAATATCTTTCAGAGGCTCTTCTGCTATGTTAAATTTATTTACCCCTACAATTACTTTTTCTCCTGTTTGAATATCGCGTTGATATTTGTATGAACTTGCAGCAATTTCATTTTGCAAATAACCTTGTTCAATTGCCGAAACAGAACCACCCATTGCATCTATTTTATATATGTATTCCCAAGCCAATTGTTCCACTTCGTTGGTTAGTGATTCCACAAAATAAGAACCTGCTAATGGGTCTACAGTATCAGCAGCTCCACTTTCATATGCCAAAATTTGTTGTGTACGCAATGCAATACGTGCAGCTTCTTCGGTTGGTAATGCAATGGCTTCATCAAAACCATTGGTATGCAAACTTTGTGTTCCGCCCAATACAGCTGACAGTGCTTGTGTGGTTACACGAATAATATTGTTCTGCGGTTGTTGTGCAGTTAATGTAGAGCCACCTGTTTGCGTATGAAAACGTAACATTTGAGCACGAGGATCGGTAGCCCCCAACTCTTTTGTAATTTTTGCCCACATTCTGCGTGCAGCACGGAATTTTGCAACCTCCTCAAACAAATTATTGTGTGCATTAAAAAAGAATGACAAACGTTTTGCAAAAACATTAATATCTAAACCTTTGTCTATTGCAGCTTGTAAATAAGCTTTTCCGTTCGCTAATGTAAATGCTAACTCTTGAACAGCGGTTGCCCCCGCTTCACGAATATGATAACCCGAAATAGAAATAGTATTCCATTTAGGAACTTCTTTACTGCAATATTCAAAAATATCGGTGATGATACGCATGCTTGGTTTTGGTGGATAAATGTAGGTTCCACGAGCAGCATACTCTTTTAAAATA
>JAEUTT010000132.1 GCA_016787165.1 Bacteroidia bacterium
AAAATTGAAAACATTAAAAGTAAAAGGTTTAGTAGAAAAAATGCCTGACACAATTGATATCGCAATTGATGGATTAGAGATTGGACAAGGTGTTCGTGTAGGGGATATTAAAATTGATGGTTTAACTATGTTAAACGCACAAAATGTTACAGTTGTAGGAGTTCAAACAACTCGTGCTGCTGCTGCTGAGGCTACTGCCGCTGCTGCTGCCACTCCTGCTGCTACTAAAAAATAATAATTTTATTAATTATAATTTAAAGTTGATAGAATACATATTCTATCAACTTTTTTTATTTTTGCTTTCACATGAGTAAATTTTTAATTGCCGGATTAGGAAACATTGGTGAAGAGTATGAAAATACACGTCACAATATCGGTTTTAAAGTACTTGATTATTTGGCAAAAGAAAATGATTTAAAGTTTGTTAATGATCGATTGGCTGCTGTGTGCGAGTTTCGATTAAAAGGTAGAACTCTTATATTGATTAAGCCTTCTACTTATATGAACTTAAGTGGTAAGGCTATTAATTATTGGCTACAAGCCGAAAAAATAAGTAAAGAAAACTTATTGGTAATAACAGATGATATTGCTTTACCATTTGGTACCTTACGAATGAAAGGAAAGGGAAGTGACGGTGGACACAATGGATTAAAAAATATTCAGGAAATACTTAATGGAGTAGATTATGCTCGTTTGCGTTTTGGTGTAGGAAGTGAATTTCATAAAGGTAAGCAAGTAGATTATGTTTTAGGAAAATGGTCGGCCGAGGAAGAAAATAGTTTAGAGCCAAGAATTAAGTTGGCAACAGAGATGATTAAAGGTTTTGCTACCATTGGCTTGCAATTAACCATGACAAATTTTAATAATAAATAGGTATATTTACTTACCATAAACTAAATAAACATGAAAAAAATAGTTACAAAAATGCTATTCTTTGGTTTAGCAGTCGTATTTTCTACTTCAAGTATTGCTCAAATTACTTGGGATTTTGGAGTAACAGGTAATTTAAGTGCTTACCCAAGTTCGGGTATTCCGGCAAACATTGCAGTAGATTCATTAACCAAAGGAAATAGTTTTGGAAATGCAGTATTACTTTCTACTACATCTGTTTCATCAACCTATCCAGGGTTTACTGCTGGTGGAAATGCTGGTGTTCCTTGTCGTACTGGCGCTTTGGATTATACCATTAATGCTACTACAGGAAGTGCATTTTTTGAAGTAACATTTACTCCTGATGCAGGTTATTCAATTGATATTACTGCTATTTCATTTGGTTCTCGTTCAACAGGTACTGGTCCAAAAAAATATAGTATAAGAACTAGTTTAGATTCATACATGACCGAAGTTGCTGGTGATACTATCAACTCTGCTTCAGGCGCTTGGGGCTTAAGAACTAATACAATGGCTGTAACAGGTACACCTGGAACTCCAATAACATTACGTATTTATGCCTATGAAGGAACTGGTTCTGCAACAGCAGGAACAGTTAACTTTCGTATTGATGATTTAAAAATTACTGCTACTGCATCTTTAGCTTTACCTCAAGTTGTGTTTCAACCGGCAGATGCTTTAGTATGTTCAGGTTCAACAGCTCAATTTGAAATTTACTCACCAGGAGCAAATACTTATCAATGGGAAGTAGATATGGGTAGTGGTTTTGTTGCACTTGCCAATACTGGAGTTTATTCAGGTGCTGATGATGATACTCTTTATATTTCGGATGTAACAGGTATGGATGGATACATTTACCATTGCATTGTTACCAATGGCGCTGGTGATACTAATTCAGATGATGCTACATTAAATGTTTCGGCTCCCGTTATACCTGTTGTTACTATTCCAACATCAATGCCCGCATTATGTGAAGGTGATGCTATTTCAATAACAGCAAATGCTACCAATGAAGGTTTAGCTCCAATGTATGAATGGTTTTTAATTGGATTTGGTTCTGTAGGTACAGGAAGCGCCTTGAATGTTCCAGCTGGTTTTTTACCTGCCGGAACACATAGTGTTTATTGTGAATTAACAAGCAATGCTGCTTGTGCAAACCCAACTTTAGTATCAAGTGATACATTAACAGTAACAGTTGCGCCACTGCCCGCGGTACCCGTAATTACTGTTGTAGGAAATACATTAAGCACTTCGTTGTACGATACCTATCAATGGTACTTGAATGATACAATTGCCTTAGGAACAGATTCATCACAATTAGCAACAATTTCGGGAGATTATTCAGTAGTAGTTACTAACGCAGATGGTTGTGAAAATAGTTCTACTAACTATCCAATGGTAGTTACATCTATTAATTCAATGTATTTAAAACCAAGTCTTACAATAGCTCCTAATCCTTCTGTTACGGGAATGTTTAATGTTTTTAATGCTTCTGAAAATACATTAATTACAGTTTATAATATTGTCGGAAAATTGGTGTATTCAAAACAGCTAACAGTTTCTGGTAATCAAAGTATTGATTTGTCAAACCAAGCAAATGGAAGTTATTTTGTTACCATTAAAACAGAGAAAGAAACAATCACACAAAAATTGATTGTAAACAAATAAATTTTAAAATATAGTAAAACAAAACGCTCAACAAATTTGTTGAGCGTTTTGTTTTTATATTTGTATCTATTCATGGAAGCATCAGAACATATTAATAACATTCTTCGCACATTGCCTGATAATCCTGGTGTGTATCAGTATTTTGATGCTGATGAAAAAATTATCTATATAGGTAAAGCAAAAAGTTTAAAAAAACGTGTATCGTCTTATTTTAACAAAGAGCAATACGATAGTGGTAAGACACAAGTGCTTGTAAAAAAAATTGTAGATATAAAATACATCATTGTTAATACAGAGTTAGATGCTCTGTTATTAGAAAATAATTTGATAAAGAAGTATCAGCCACGCTACAATGTTTTATTGAAAGATGATAAAACGTATCCATGGATTTGTATCAAAAACGAACGCTTTCCTCGTGTGTTTAGTACACGACAAGTGATTAAAGATGGCTCACTGTATTTTGGTCCCTACGCTTCTGGAAAAGTAATGCACACCGTTTTAGATTTAATAAAGCAGTTGTACAAATTGCGTAATTGCAATTTTAATTTGTCGGAAGAAAATATAAAAGCAAATAAATTTAAAGTTTGTTTGGAGTACCATATTGGAAATTGTAAAGCTCCATGTATAGGTAACGAAACCGAAGAAGAGTATATGCTTGCGATTTCAAGTATTAAAGAAATAATAAAAGGGAATATACATTCAGTTGCTCGGCATTTAAAAGATTTACTTCAGCAACATATTGAAAAGCTAGAGTATGAAAAAGCTCAGATTATAAAAGAGAAAATAGATTTACTTGAAAAGTTTCAAAGTAAATCTACCGTAGTGAGTCCTTCTGTTACAAATGTGGATGTGTTTTCAATTGTTACAGATGAAAAATTCGGTTACGTTAATTATTTTAAGGTAATCAATGGAGCAATTATTCAATCACATACAATTGAGCTAAAGAAGAAGTTAGACGAATCTCCTCAGGAGCTTATAACACTTGCCATTGCAGAGTTAAGAGAACGTTTTCAAAGCGATTCAAAAGAAATAATTGTTCCCTTTGAAATTGATACCGAGTTCCCAAATATTTTATTTACCATTCCTCAACGCGGAGATAAAAAACAACTTTTAGAGCTTTCGGAAAGAAATGTAGAATATTATC
>JAEUTT010000134.1 GCA_016787165.1 Bacteroidia bacterium
ATTTGCAAGGCGAAAATTACAATGGAGAAAAAATTGGAATACCTGATCAAACAAAAGGGAAGTATACGTTGCTAGGTATGGCATTTCATAATTCGGCAGAGCCTGATTTAAAAACATGGGTAAATCCTATTTACAATAAATTCATTGGTAAAATCGATCGCTCTAAAGCAGACGTTTTTGATGTAGGGATTGATTATGATGTAAACCTTTATTTCATCCCCATGTTCACAGGATTTAATCAATTAACCAGCAAACAATCAAAAGAAAAAATAAAAGCAAATACGGATAAAGAGCTTTATCCGTATATGCTTTTTTATGAAGGAGCAAAAACGTATAAAGAAGAACTAGATTTTGAGAAAAAAGATATTCCTTACTTTTTTGTACTCGACAAAACAGGCAAAATAGCGTACGCCACCTCTGGCAGATACGACCCTAAAAAGTTGGAAAAAATCTTAGACATCATCGAGGAAAATTAGTTGTTCATTTCGTGGGTTTTTATATCTTTGATAACGATAAAAACCCTCAACAAATGAAAAAATACGTACTACTAATTAGTGGCTTATTTTCTATTGCTCTATCCAACGCAATTAATCCTGTCAATAATCCGTTCACAACTTATTTTGAAGTGGCTTATGCAAACCAACCTAGTGTTCCAAAAGGAATATTAGAAGCAGTTGCTTTTTGCAATACTCGTTTTTCTCATATCACCCACCAAACACATGATGAAGCAAGTTGTACCGGAATACCTGACGCATATGGAGTAATGGGTTTAACACTGGATGGTAAAAATTACTTCTCTAATAATCTACAAATCATTGCTACATTATCGGGCTACAGTATTGAGGATATTATTACTTCACCCGAAAAAAACATATTGGCATATGCTACTGCCTATGCATTTGTAAAACAACAATTAGGTGTACAAAGCAATGCTATTGCAGAACAAATTCCAGTTTTAACCTATTTGAGCGAGTTGCCTCACACAAACACAGGTGAGATGTTTGCATTAAATACTCAATTATATGGCTATTTAGAATTTTTAAGCAATGTAGATTATCAACTGCAGTTTGAATTTCCAAACTACACGATTAATTATGATGAAATTTTTGGAGAAAACAACCATGCTATTTTACGCTCCACTACTGTTATTGTTACCAATGAAAGTGTGTATGATCGTACAGGAAGAACATTTCAATATAGAGCACTGATGTCTGCTGATTATCCTCCGGCATTATGGAATCCAGCAGCAAGTTGTAATTATAGCTCAAGGAGCGGAACTGCTATTTCTGCTGTAACTATACATACTGTCCAAGGAAGTTATGCCGGTTGTATTTCATGGTTTCAAAATTGCGCAGCTAGTGTTTCGGCACATTATGTAATTCGTTCAAGTGACGGACAAGTAACTCAAATGGTTTTAGAATCGGCAAAGGCATGGCATGTTGGCTCCGAAAACCCTTATACAATTGGACTAGAACATGAAGGATATATTAATAATGCATCTTGGTACACCAATGCAATGTATCAAAGTTCAGCCGATTTAGTTCGTGACATTTGTAATAGTGGTTATGGTATTAATCCTTTGAGAACCTATTACGGACCAGGTTGTTCGGGTGGTTACAGCAGTTGTTTACTAGGAAATTGTACAAAAATTAAAGGTCACCAAATGTTTGCCAACCAAACACATACCGACCCAGGCCCTAACTGGAACTGGGCTAAGTATTATTTATTGATTAACAACAATCCAACAATTACAACCCTTACAAGTCCTTCTGGGAATTTTTATGATAGTGGCGGACCATCTGCAAACTATACAAATGATGAACGTATACTAACACGTATTCAGCCCGCAGGTGCAAGTTCAATCACATTAACATTTACAAGTTTTAACACCGAACTCAACTGGGATTATTTATTTATTTACGATGGAGCCACCACTTCTGCCCCATTGATTGGAACATATACAGGAACAAATAGTCCTGGAACAGTTATATCCAGTGGAGGTTCGTTGTTAATTGAATTTAGAAGTGATTGTGCTACTGTTTCTTCGGGCTGGGTAGCCAACTGGACAAGCAATGCAACACCACCACCCATTGCCGATAATACACCACCTACTACTACTGTTACCACACCAAATACATGGGAAACCGGAAATTTTATCGCCACATTTACTGATACAGATAATACAGGAGGTAGTGGTTTAGAAAAAAGCTATTATCAAGTGATTGATTTTAATGGAACAGAATGGAGAGCAAATAATAACAATGGTTTTTTTGCAGATAATTTTGATGATGCTATTCATCCCGACTGGACAAGCGCAACAGGAGCATGGAGCATTAACAGTGGAGCACTTTACCAAAATGATGAAGCCTTAGGAAACACAAACATTTACACAAGTTTAAATCAAACATTATCCAACAGATATTTATATAACTTTTACGGAAAAATTGACGGCTCAGGAACAACAAGAAGAGCCGGTTTTCACTTTTTCTGTGATGATGCAAGCTTAACCAATAGAGGAAATTCTTATTTCGTTTGGTTTAGAGTAGATGATGCAAAACTCCAAATTTATAAAGTAGTAAGTGATGTGTTTGGCTCACCAGTGGTGGACATTCCATTTACCACCGTTGCCGGACAGTGGTATGATTACAAAATCATTTATGACCGTATCACCGGAAAAATATCAGTGTACAGAGATAACTCATTCATCACTAGTTGGACCGACTCCTCACCTATTGCTACCGGAAATGGAATTTCGTTCCGTAGTGGAAATGCAAATTTTGCAATCAACGAATTAAAAGTGTATCGTTCACGTCCTACAACATTTGCTAATATTACAGTTGGCGTTGCTGCAACAAATGACATTCGTTTTCAAAATCCAAATCCAACTACTTTTGCTGCAAAAGTAAAATCTATTTGTGCCGACTCAGCAGGCAACCTTTCTGCTATTTATTATCATAACATTAATGTTGATTGGACAGCACCAAGCATTGCAGATACTATCAATGATGGATTGGGAGCCGACATTGTATTTACAAACTCTGCTACACAACTTTCTGCTAACTGGACAGCATCAATTGATACCAACTCTGCCATTGCACGCTATTGGTATGCAATTGGAACAACACCGGGAGCAACCGATGTTGTAAATTGGACAGACAATTGGTTTTATGATACTATTACACATACTGGACTAACATTAATTGATGGACAAACCTATTATTTTAGTGTAAAAGCAGAAAATGGTGCAGGACTTGAATCATCAGTATTTACAAGTAACGGACAAACAGTTGATTTAACACCAACAAACATTGTAGAAAATACTTCTAATACAAGCTTATTAAATGTATACCCTAATCCTGTTACAAGCACCACAATTATTACCTATGAATTAATAGAAAATTCAAAAGTAGAAATTCTACTTGTAGATGTTATCGGAAAACAAATTGTATTATTGAATTCAAACCAATCGGCAGGAAAACATAATTTAGCCATAGATGCTAAATCACTTGAGTTAAGCAAAGGAATTTACTTTGTAAAACTAAATGTAAATGGTGAGGTGCAAACACAAAAAGTAATTGTGAAATAATGAAGAAGGTTTTTTTATTCGCAGTATTTATTGGTCAAATTGCTTTTGCACAAAAATCCATTCATCAGGAAGAAGCAGAAAAATATGCGGCCTACCATTTAGAAACAGATGCACAGTGGGATAGCTTGAGAAGCACCTACGGAACAGAAAAGGCTGTTCGTGCAAAAGACTTTCGTGCCTGTAATTTACAAAAACGAGTATATGGTTGGCATCCATACTGGAGCAATGGCTTACAAAGCAATTATGATTGGAATGGTTTAACCGACTTATGTTATTTTTCTTACGAAGTAAATTCAGTAAACGGAAATGCTGTTTCTACACACGGATGGAGCACAGCAGCAGTAGTTACCGATGCACAAGCAAATGGAGTTAATGTTACATTGTGTGTTACATTATTTTCCGACTTCACAACCTTTTTTGGAAACAGCACAGCACAACAAACATTAATCACCAACTTAATTAGCCTTGTTCAAGCACGAAATGCCAAAGGTGTAAATATTGATTTTGAAGGAATGGGTGCATCACACAAAGTTCCGTTTACTAATTTTATGATTAACCTTTGTAATCAAATGCATGCTGCTATTCCGGGTTCTGAAATTAGTATTGCCTTATATGCAGTAGATTGGAGTGCTGTATTTGATATGGCTGCTTTAAATCCGTATGTAGATTTATTTATTATCATGGGATACGATTATTACTGGAGCGGAAGCACTACAGCTGGTCCGGGAGATCCACTTTACAATTTTCAAACATCTTATAACTATACCTTAACAAAATCAATCACCTATTATTTAAAACAAGGCGCATCACAAAATAAATTATTGCTGGGCTTGCCCTATTATGGAAGAGAATGGAGTACTTCTTCCACTGCTTTATATTCAGGTACAACAGGAAGTTCAAATAGTGTAACCTACAAAACATTTCGACAAAATGCCAGTGGCAATTACAGTAACCGTCAATGGGATGGAATAAGTTTTTCTACTTGGTATCCTTCCACCCGAGCAGGAACACCTTGGCAATGTTTTATTGATGATGAATATGCTTTAAGTAAACGATTTGATATTGTAAATCAACGAGGCATTG
>JAEUTT010000159.1 GCA_016787165.1 Bacteroidia bacterium
GGAGTTATGTTTAAGAGAATTGCGATATCCGCTTTAAACTCAAACATTCCATCCAACTGAAAACTACTTAGCTCTAAAACATAGTAATCGTAATTTTCTGTTGCAACTTGCATTGCAAAACTTTTACCTACATTTCCACCAAGCCCTACGTTTAAACCTGCTTTTTGCATTATATGGTAAATCAATAATGTTGTCGTTGTTTTACCATTGCTTCCTGTTATGCAAATCTTTTTTGCAGTAGTATATCTTCCTGCAAATTCAATTTCTGAAATAACAGGAACTCCTTTTTCTTTGAGCTTTTTTATTAGTTCAATCTTATCAGGAATACCAGGACTTTTAACAACTTCAGTAGCGTTTAATATTAACTCTTCGGTATGTTGTTCCTCTTCCCATTTAATCTCATATTTTGAAAGAACGTTTTTGTATTTATCTTTTAATTTTCCTTTATCTGAAAGAAAAACCTCAAATCCTTTTTTTTTTGCAAGCACTGCTGTGCCTACACCACTCTCTCCACCACCTAGTATAACTAGTCGTTTCATTTATCTTAATTTCAATGTTACTATCGTAAGTACTGCCAGCATAATTCCGATAATCCAAAAGCGTGATACTATTTTTGATTCATGCATTCCAAGCTTTTGATAATGGTGATGCAATGGTGCCATTTTAAACAAACGATTTGCTCTAGCATATTCAATTCCATGCTTTTTTTTCATGCGCTTGAAATAAGCAACTTGCATCATTACCGATAAATTTTCTACTAAAAACACTCCGCAGAGGATAGGTATTAACAATTCTTTTCGAATAGCAATTGCGAATACTGCAATGATACCTCCCAATGCAAGACTACCTGTATCACCCATAAATACTTGAGCAGGAAAAGAGTTATACCATAAAAATCCGACACAGCCTCCTACAAATGCTGCAATAAAAATTACCAACTCCCCCGAATTAGGGATGTACATAATATTTAAGTAATCAGCAAAAACAGTATTACCCGAAACGTATGCTAAAATCCCTAGCGTTACACCAATAATTGCTGATGTACCTGTTGCCAAGCCATCAATTCCATCAGTAATATTTGCACCATTGGATACGGCTGTTACAATAAGAATTACAAAAGGAATGAAAATCAACCATGCCCATTTTTGATAATCATCACCTAAAAATGAAAGCAATGATGAGTAGTCAAATTCATTGTTTTTAACAAATGGGATAGTCGTTTTCATCGACTTCGTTTCTTGCTTTGAATACACCGGCATTTGAGGCGTACTTCCAGAGTCGTTCATAACATCATTAGAATATGCACTTTGCCCACTTGTAAATATTTTCTCTTTAACTACTACTCCATCATTGAAGTAAAGTGTAATGCCTACAATTAATCCAATCCCAACTTGTCCTAATACTTTAAACTTCCCGGCTAAACCTTCTTTATTTTTTTTAAATACTTTTATATAATCATCTAAAAAACCAATTGCACCTAACCAAACAGTAGATACTAGCATTAAAATGATGTATACATTATGAAGCTTTGCAAAT
>JAEUTT010000171.1 GCA_016787165.1 Bacteroidia bacterium
ATTATTAGATGCATTTCCATAGATAGCTCCAAAAGCACTGGATGTTCTACTTTCAATAACTCTAGGTTCAAAAATCATTTCACATTCAATGAATGGACGAATATCTGTTTTTAAAATTCGATTTACTTTTTGTATTACCGATTCTCTTAATTCATTAATTAACTCATCCCAATTTTGACCGCTATTGTTTGGAACATTTACCATTGTAAACCAGTTTTCACAACCATCAGGTGCATCTGTTGGTGTTTCTTTTGATGTGATATTAATGTATATTGTAGGGTCATTATACACTATTTTTTTATGAAAAATAGTGTCAAATTCTTCTTTATAATTTTTGCTGAACAAAATATTGTGCAAACGTAATTGCTTAAATGAATGCTTTATTCCCCAATAAAAAACAATTCCAGAGCTAGACTTAGGTTGATGTATTGTTTTAGGTTGCTTTGCACTAGGAATTAGTTTCTGGTAGCTATTGTACACATCCATGTTACTAATTACCACATCATAATTAAGCTGCTCGTGTTCTGTTTTAACTCCACATGCTTTCCCATTTTCAACTATTATTTCTTTAACACGGCTTGAAAATTTTATTTCAATGCCAATATCTTGTGCCAATTTAACAAGTGAACGAGTAATAGAAAACATTCCACCTTTGGGGTAATAAGCTCCTTTGATAATTTCTAAAAATGGAATTACATTTAATGTAGCAGGTGCTTCGTAAGGATTAGAGCCATTGTAAGTAGCATACCTGTCAAAAATTTGAACTAAACGCTCATCCGTAAACGATTTAGCATTATCGTTATGCATAGTATCAAAAGCACCAATTTTACCAAAGTTTAAAATCCCTTTAGCTGTTTGTTTGGTTAAAAAATTTTTGAATTTATGAAGCGAATTCTTTAAGAACACATCGTCTGTCAGTTCGTAAATGGTTTCTGTTTTAGTTAAATACTTTTCAATAGTTTTTTTAGAATCATTTGTTTTTTTAGCCATTTCATCAGCGTAAGCTGTTTTTCCATGAAATGAGTCAAGCACAGTTCCATCTTCAAAAAAATATTGATAAACGGGATTCAAATGTTTGAATTGGTAATAATCTCTAGGATTTTTGTTTGAAATTTTAAATAACTCATCTACATATTCAGGCATTGTAAATACCGAAGGCCCCATATCAAAACGGTAACCATTGTTATATTCTTCTGATAGTTTACCTCCAGGAAATGCATTGGCTTCATATACCGTTACATCATATCCTTTACTTTTCATGCGTATAGCAGCCGCTATACCTGAAATTCCGCAACCAATAACGGCACAGGTTTTAGTTTTTTTATTTGTCATAAAATTATTTTTCTTTCCATAATAACCACCAAGGGATATATGGCTTTGAGTGGTGCTCTAAATGATAGCCAAAAAAATAACACGTAATAAATCCAATAAAATGGTTTTTGTTTTGAGTACGTGTTTTGTGTATGTTATTTATTGTTTCAGGATTTTTGTGTGGAGCGTAAGTACCAAAATAAAATAATTGCAATGTGCTTAATAATGATGGTACAATCCAAAATAAAATCATTGCAGGTTGTGAAACACCCAAAATATAATGTGCACCATTAAAAATCAAAGCCATG
>JAEUTT010000260.1 GCA_016787165.1 Bacteroidia bacterium
GGAATGACCGGTTAAAAATTATTCAATATTATATTTAGCCAACATGTTTTTATATTCTTCAGAATCTCTTCGTCTGACAGACTCTGACTTTGCCAATTCCTGTATGTGCATAATTCCTTCTAATACTTGTTCAGGGCGAGGAGGGCATCCCGGAATATAAACATCTACGGGAATAATTCTATCAATTCCTTGCAATACGCTATATGTGTCAAATACGCCACCACTAGAGGCACAAGCTCCCATTGATAAAACCCATTTTGGTTCTGCCATTTGTTCATAAACTTGACGTAATACCGGGGCCATTTTTTTAGAGATGGTTCCCATTACCATTAATAAATCGGCCTGACGAGGTGAAAAGCTTAAGCGCTCTGAACCAAATCGTGATAAATCGTAGGTAGAAGCCATGGTTGCCATAAATTCAATTCCACAACATGATGTTGCAAAAGGCAATGGCCATAAGGAATTAGCGCGAGCCATCCCTACTACCTTATCTACTTGTGTAGCAAAAAAACCAGGACCTTCAATCCCTTCAGGAGCTTTTACTATTTCTATTTTTGATTTTTGTATTGTACTCATCTATTTAAATGTATCTATTTAAATTAAAGTGATTTTAAATCCTGAATCTTTCTTGGCAGCTTGTCCGCTTTGAATAATTTCTACATCTTCAATCAACACTATATTTCCAAGCTTTTTATCTTTATGCAATTTTTCAATTGCTTCAATCAATGTTTTACTAAACATTTTTCCTTTCGATTTATACTGAACAGAATATGTTTCTTTTTTTTCAATCTTTTGAATGGTAACAACAAATGAGTTGATTGATGTTTTACTATCTGTTGCAATCAACTCTTTTTTACACATTATAAATTCATCAAAACTTAAAGAGCAATCGGCATTTTTTCCACAAAATGAAAATCCATGTGCTTTTTCACCAAATGCAAAACATACAATCACTGAAAGTATGAACAAATATTTTACAAAAACTTTGATTTGCATATTTACTCCCATTTTAATGCACCTTTTTTAATGATGTAATAAAACCCAACCAATAAAAACCCTACAAATGTTAACATTTCAATAAACCCTAATAAACCAAGCTCTTTAAAGTTTACCGCCCAAGGATACATAAAAATCACCTCTACGTCAAATAATACAAAAAGAATGGCAACCAAAAAATATTTGATTGAAAAAGGAATACGAGCATTGCCTTGCGATTCGATACCGCACTCAAACACATCTTCTTTAATTTTTGATTTTCGTTTCGGGCCTAATAAATGTGTTACAAACATAGTAGTAACAACAAATCCGAGGGCAACAATAAACATTAAGGCAATTGGTAAAAAATCGATAGGAGCACTTTGTGTTGGCATAAACGTTAGTGTTTAATTTTTCGAGTTCAATTTTAGGTATTTCTTTTGAAATAACCGAAAAATTCAGCACAAATTTAATGTTTTATAAGGATAATGTTGTTATTCGGTTAACTTTTAGACCAAGCTTCATTTTTGGGCAATAAAAAATCATGTTCTTCGGAGCGGAATATATGTTTTTTCGTTTTCGATGATGATATGTCCTTGCTCTTCCAAGGATTTCATTACTTCAAGTAATAACTCTTTAACCAACGACTCGTTTTGTTTCCAAAATTGATTACAGCAAGCTTTTATCGATTCCTCTATTCGTTCTATTTTATGAAAGGCCATTCTGCCAAGATAAAAAACAACTAATTCTGATTTTAACATCAAACGATTTTCGTGGCTAACATCATTTGTATTCGAACTTTTTGGTGTTGATTTTGTTTCTGCTTTTTTATTTTCCGCTACATTAAAAACTTGTTCTATTCGTTTAACAGCCCATCCTGAATCACCTTCTAACTTACCACATTTAAATTTCATTCCATGTTTTTTTTCAATGTATTTAACCAATGTATTGGGGCCAGCTTTTCTATTCCAATCTTTTTTTTCAATTAAAATACCTTCGCCAATTTTTAAGTTGATTAGAGCATTAAACACATTAGAGCTTCTCCCTTTTCCTTTTATAAATAATTTTTCAAATTCTTGTTCGTCTAATTTCTTCATATGTTGTTTATTTTTTGTTTCAAATATATAAAAATCATGTATAAAAATCAATATACTGATTAATAAAGCTGATTTAATACGATGATTATATACTGTTTAAATATTGCTTATTTACTAACATAATTTATAAAAACCTATTAATCAAGCTTATAAATAATTAAATATTATGAACAAAAGCAAAATTACACACTATAACCAAAAAAGAAATGCAGTAAAGAAAAAAGCCCCTGATAATTATATCAGGGGCTTTTTAAAAGGCAGGGTAATTTAGTATTAATACACAACTATTTTTTTGATTGCTTGATTATTCTCATTAACTATATTAACCGAGTATACACCTCTTCCGTATTCAACAACACTAACACGTTTATTATATTTTCCTTGAAAACTATTTAGCTCTTCGGTATATACTTTTTGTCCAATCGCATTATAGATTTCTATTTTATAATTTGATTTTTCATCCGTATTAAAACTAATATTAAAGTTCCCATCATTTGGATTTGGGTAAACATCAAACATAAAACTAGTAGTTGTTTCTAAAATACCAGTTACTGTTACTGGCAAGCCCGCAGAAGATGATGATGAACAACCACCAACTGTAACAACTACAGTATATGTTCCATCTTGAGTTGCAATATGGTCTTGTCCTGTGGCACCAGGGATTATCACACCATCCAAATACCATTGATTTCCTGTTGTAGCACTGGATGTTAATGTATTACCTGATTGAGAAATTGTTGGAGTTGAAGGCGTAGCAACTACAGTCATTGTAATACTGTTACTAGTTGCTGTTGAAGGGCTCACACAATTTGCATTAGAGGTTAAAACACAAGTAACAATATCTCCATCTTGTAAAGTAGATGAAGTAAACATTGCCATATTAGTACCAGCATTTGCTCCGTTTACTTGCCATTGATAGATAGGAGATGTTCCCCCGTTTGTTGAGGATGCAGTAAATGTATTTGTTTGTCCGGCACAAATTGAACTATTACCTGAAACTATGACTGAAGGACTTACACTTGAATTTACCGTTACCGTGGATACCGCTGTATTAGAGCACCCACTAGTAGTACCCGTAACTGTATATGTAGTAGTAATAGATGGAGAAACACTTACGGGGTTAGTAATATCTCCTGTTGTCCATGAATAAGACGAAGCACCGTTAGCAGTAAGTGTTGCTGTTTGTCCATCACAAATTGTAACTGAATTTACAGTCACTGTTGGGATAACATTCACGGTCATTGTTACCCCTGAAGATGTTGCAGTTGTTGGACTTGCACAACCCGAATTACTTGTCATAATACATATTACTACTTGTCCGTTTGTTAATGAATTGTTTGAATAAGTAGCGCTATTAGTACCAACATTACTTCCATTCACTTGCCATTGATAGCTTGGTGTTGTTCCACCATTGGTTGGAGATGCAGTAAACGTTACTGATTCGCCTAAACAAGTAGGATTTGACCCTGATGTTACCGCAATTGCTACAGCAGGAACAACAGTTGCAGTTACACTCATAGTAATTGCATTAGATGTTGCCGTTGCAGGACTTGCACATGGAGCATTTGATGTTATGATACATGTAACAATATCGCCATTTGTTAAACTAGCATTTGTATACGTTGAACTATTTGTACCCACATTACCACCATTTAATCTCCATTGATAAGAAGGTGTTGTTCCACCATTTGTTGGTGTAGCAGTAAACGTTACACTTTGACCTGTACATGTAGGATTTCCTCCCGATGTAATAGCTATTGATGCACTAGGAGTTACATTAGGATTAACTACAACTGTTGTTGTTGCTGGAGCACCTGTGCAACCATTCGCAGTTGTAGTTACACTATATGTTCCTGCAGCTGCAAGTGTTGCTGCAAATCCCGTTGGATTTCGAACAGCTGCTGTATAACCATTAGGGCCAGTCCAACTGTAGGTTGCACCTGCTACGTTAGTAGCTGTTAAATTCAATGTAGCACCTACACAAAGAGGTCCATTATTATTTGCTGTTGGTGTGGCTGGTGTTGTATTTACAACTACTGCAGTTGTTCCTACTGCACTTGTACAACCACCTACAGTTACTGTTAAGCTATATGTTCCGGCCATTGCGGTTGTTGCTCCCGTACGGGTTGGATTTTGCAAGGCAGAAGTAAATGAACTTGGACCTGTCCAAGCATACGTTGCACCTGTTACTGCAGGAGTGGTTAAGTTAATTGTATTACCTGTACAAACAGGAGTATTACTACTTGCTGTTGGCGTTGCTGGAGCCGCATTTACAACTACGGTTGTTGTTCCTACTGTGCTTGTACAACCGCCTACAGTTACTGTTAAGCTATAAGTGCCGGCCATTGCGGTTGTTGCTCCGGTACGGGTCGGATTTTGCAAGGCAGAAGTAAATGCACTTGGACCTGTCCAAGCATACGTTGCACCGGCTACTGTGGGGGTGGTTAAATTTATTGTATTTCCTGTACAAACAGGAGTATTACTACTTGCTGTTGGGGTAGCTGGTGTTGTATTTACAACTACGGTTGTTGTTGCCATTGCACTTGTACAACCGCCTACAGTTACTGTTAAACTATATGTTCCTGCCATTGCTGCTGTTGCCCCTGTACGTGTTGGATTTTGTAAGGCAGATGTAAACGCACTTGGACCTGTCCAGGCATACGTTGCACCGGCTACTGTGGGAGTGGTTAAGTTTATTGTATTTCCTGTACAAACAGGAGTATTACTACTCGCTGTTGGCGTTGCTGGAGCCGTATTTACAACTACTGTTGTTGTTCCCACTGCACTTGTACAACCACCTACAGTTACTGTTAAGCTATAAGTTCCGGCCATTGCGGTTGTTGCTCCCGTACGGGTCGGATTTTGCAAGGCAGAAGTAAATGAACTTGGACCTGTCCAAGCATACGTTGCACCTGTTACCGCAGGAGTGGTTAAATTAATTGTATTTCCTGTACAAACAGGGGTATTGCTACTTGCTGTTGGTGTGGCTGGTGTAGTATTTACAACTACGGTTGTTGTTCCTACTGCACTTGTACAACCACCTACAGTTACTGTTAAGCTATATGTTCCGGCCATTGCGGTTGTTGCTCCCGTA
>JAEUTT010000280.1 GCA_016787165.1 Bacteroidia bacterium
GGTAAGGATTGTGAATTTGACTTACTTGTTTCCTCCCCTCCTTATGGAGATAATAAAACCACCATACCCTACGGACAACATGCGTATTTGCCTTTACAATGGATTGATCTTAATGACATTGACCATAAGGTTTCAGAAGACTTACTTCGCACAACTCTTGAAATCGATAGCCGGAGTTTGGGAGGTAAGATTAAGAAATTTTCTACCGCGGAAATGGATTTTATATTAGCCAAATCACCAACTCTTAAAAAAACAATTAAAAGATTGAGCCAGAATCACTCAGCTAAAATAAAAAAGGTACTGAGTTTTATTTTTGACTTCGATAAATCATTAGAACTAATTGTAAAAAGCGTAAAAACAAACGGTTATTTTATTTGGACAATTGGCAATCGTAATGTTGGAGAAACGACAATTCAAAACGATAAAATTCTTATTGATTTGATGAGTAGAAGAGGTGCAAAGCTTGTTAAAACAATTAACAGGAAAATATTAAACAAGCGAATGGCATTAAGAAATGATTCTTCAACAACAATGAACAAAGAAAAAATATTAATTTTTAGAAAATCGGCTACAATATGAGCTATAAATACACATTGGAACAAGTTAAGGCATTTGAATGCCTTGATGATAGCTTACAAATTATTGCTTGTGCGGGTTCAGGAAAAACAGAAGTAATTTCAAAACGAATAATAAATTTATTAAAATCAAAGAAAGCTGTACCCGAAAATATTATAGCCTTTACATTTACCGAGAAGGCTGCTGGAGAATTGAAAAATCGTATTTATGACATGGCGAAAGCAGAAATTGTCGATATGAAGGGAATGGCTGATATGTACATTGGGACAATACACGGATGGTGCTTCAAAATTTTACAAGAATTTCATTTTGCTTATCAAAAATATGAGGTTCTTGATGAAATAAGACTAAAGCTATTTGTTGACAGATACTTTAATGCCATCGGGATGAAAGATGTCTATTGGATTGATACTCCTGACAACTATATGAGAATGTTCACAGATACAGGAAAGTTTATTCAATTAATGAATATTGTTCGGGAGGCCAGGGTAATTGATGGAGCTACACTTCCAAAACATATTGCTGAGGCTAAAAACAAGTACGAAAAAACATTGATGGATAATGGGTATTTAGACTTCACCATGATAATGTCTAAAGCAAAGGAACATCTTTCTGAAAAAGGGGATTTTTACAAAAAAGTAGTCAACCAGATAAAATATTTAACCGTTGATGAGTACCAAGATATTAATCCAATTCAGGAAGACATCATTCAGTTGATCTTTGACTCAGGCGTAAACATTTGTGTTGTTGGCGACGACGACCAGAACATCTATCAATGGAGAGGGAGTGATATAAACTATATTTTAAATTTTAAAAACACCTATGGGAAGAAGGTAAAAATAGAAACGGCAACATTAATTGAAAACTTCAGAAGTTCTCGTGGAATTGTTGATGTGGCTCAAAAAATAATAGCCAAGAACCGTGTTCGTTTGGAAAAAAAAATGCTTTCCTCTGGTGAACAAGATTATGAAAGAGACAATATCCTATTTAATGAATTCACGACAGAAGACGAAGAGAATAACCATATTGCCAAAACAATTAAAAATCTAAGAGGGAAAGCTTTTAAAGACAAAAAGGGTTCATCCCCTAGAGGACTGGATTATTCGGATTTTTGCATTTTGTTACGCAAATGGAGTAAAGCAGAAAAAATCATAGAATGTTTTGACAAGGAAGGAATTCCTTATATTACAGGTGGCGTTAATAAACTATTTGATACTAAAGAAATCAAAGCAAGCTTAGCTCTTTTTGAATTTTTAAACGGTGACATCGACAACTTAGAGCTACTGGATTTATGGTTGAAGGTTGCACCTAGCCATATCAACAAATCAAAAATTAAATTAGCCATT
>JAEUTT010000290.1 GCA_016787165.1 Bacteroidia bacterium
AGATGCGTTTTTACGTAACATCAAAACATTATTGGCAAATGGTCAGTATGATGAAGCTATTGAAGCTTGCAACAAACAAGAAGGTTCATTAGCAAATGTTGTTTTGTCTGGTCTTGAAAAATTAAAACTTGTACAAAACGATAGTTCTTTAAATACAGAAGAAAAAATTGAAGCTGTTCAAAAACAATTAGAAGAAGCTACTTCATTAGAATTACCAATGTTGTCAAAAAATTTATCTATCATCACTACTTGTGCTACTATCGCAACTCTTTGGGGTTTGATTGGAACAGTATTGGGGATGATTCGTTCATTTGCCGCAATGTCTGCTGCTGGTTCTCCTGATACAGCTGCTCTTGCAACAGGTATCTCTGAAGCTCTTATCAATACCGCTTTAGGTATTAGCGGGTCCGTTGTGGGTATCATGGCATACAACTATTTCAGCACACGTGTTGATGCAATCACACACAGTATGGATGAAGCTGGATACAGTTTATTACATACATTGCATTCAACAAAATAATAGCAGAAATAAGTTTTAAATCATTTCAAAAATTAAAAAATTAAAACATGGCTGAAGTAAATACAGGAAAAGGTAGCCCTTCGTTAGATATGACTCCAATGGTGGATTTGGCTTTCCTTTTGGTTACTTTCTTTATGCTAACTGCTACTTCAAGAGTTACAGAGCCGGTTGTTGTAGATACACCTTCTTCTACTTCGGATAAATTATTGCCTAAAAATGTAATAATGGTTTCCATTGATGAAAAAGGAAAAGCTTTTTACAATATTAACAATTATGATGTTCGCAGAAAAACATTAGAGAAAATGGCACAGCAATACAAACAATCATTTACCGAAAAAGAGCTAGATGCTTTTGGTGGTATGACTAGCTTTGGTGTCCCTATCTCTCAATTAAAGCAATACATCAATATGCCGGATGCTGAACGTGTAAAAATCAACTCCCCAGGAATACCGCATGATTCACTTCATAATGAATTAGGCGACTGGATACGATTTGGACAAATTGAAGCAGCACGACAAGCAAAAACAGAGAAAGAAAGATCTGAAAAACTTGGCAGAGAATTCAAATACGAACCATTACGATTTGCAATTAAAGCAGATGCTAAAACAAATTACATTGCCGTGAAAGAAGTTATTGACGTTTTCACCAAAATGGAAATTTATCGCTTTAATTTAATTACAAACTTAGAAGGTCCGGAAGAAGCTCCTGCTGAATAAAAAAATAGACAATTAAATAAATAACGATATAAAATGGCAGAAGTAAATACAGATGGTGGTGGTGGTGGAAAGCACGAAAAAAAACGTGCTAAAAAATCATCTACCCGAATTGATATGACGCCCATGGTGGATTTGGCTTTTCTTCTCCTTACGTTTTTCGTACTTACTTCTACTTTTAGTAAGCCAAAAGCAATGGAGATTAATTTTCCGGCAAAACCTGAAAATGAAAAAGACAATATCAAAGTAAATAATGCATTAACCTTTTTAATGTCGAAAGACAATGCTATTTTTTACTACTATGGCGAATTTCACCCAAGTAAAGAAGGAGATACAGAACCTCCAACACAAATTACAAAAACAGATTTTTCGTCTGAAGGCTTACACAAAATTCTTTTAGAATATAACAAATCAACTTCAGAAGCTATTAAAAAGCTAGAACAACAATTGTTATCAAAAGAAATTGCAGATACAACCTACAAACGACTTGTAAATCTTGAAAAAGGCAAAAAAGAAGCTTTAACGGTTTTAATTAAAGCAGATGACAAGGCTGTTTACAAAAACGTTATTGATATTATTGATGAATTAAATATCTGTAATATTGGTAAATATGCTGTGGTAGATATGATGCCTAAAGAATTTGAATTAATTAACGCAGCAACAAACAAATAAGCAACATGGCAGATTCATTATTTAATAACTGGGATAGCGTTGTTGCACCGGTGCGCAACGAACTTGTTTTTGAAGACAAAAACAAAGCCTATGGCGCCTATGATTTGCGAAAAAATCATAACAGAAGTCTTACAATAGCATTGATAATTACCGGAAGTGCTTTTGTTTTACTAGTTAGTATGCCAATGATTATTGATTGGATTAATAATAAACTAGATGAAGTGGAGGTTCCTGTGGACATCACTCCTGTGGATTTAACAGCTCCACCGCCAATTGATGAAACAGAACCGCCACCACCACCACCACCACCACCACCTGTGATGGAAACAGTAAAATTTACCCCTCCTGTTGTTACAGACGAAGAGGTTGTAGATGACCCTCCACCAGTACAATCAGAAGAAACACCAACGATTTCTACAGTAACACAAGAAGGAACTGGAGGAGATGAAATTATTATTCCTGATGAAGGAACTGGAACTGGTGTTGTTGAACCTGTTGTGGAAGCACCATTAACTATTGTTGAACAAATGCCTGAATTCCCAGGCGGTGAAGCGGCTCGTCAAAAATGGATTGCTGATGAAATCAATAAAATTGGTTATCCTCAAGTAGAAAAAGAAGCTGGTATTTCAGGAACAGTGTACCTTACATTCGTTGTTGAAAAAGACGGTTCAATTACTGATGTGAAATTACTAAGAGGTGTTTCTGGTGGCCCAGGATACGATAAACTTGCGATGCAAGTGGCTAAAAAAATGCCTCATTGGAAAGTGGGTAAACAAAACGGACGTGAAGTACGTGTACAGTACAACATGCCAATTAAGTTTACTGTAAAATAATAACGTGTTCTTTAACAGTAACCCTTCAGCAAAAAAAATTAGCCACTACTTCAGCTTTATGATGGTGGCAATTTATATCGCTCTTGGGTTACTGTTTTTATTTACTGCTATTGCAAACGAAACCTTTCCTGTTTATAGAACAGAAGTAGGCTGTTTAATGCTAGTATATGCAGGATATAGATCCTACTCAACCTATAAAAAGATAAAACAAAATGAATAAAAAATTTAAAATAAAACGACTCCTCAATAAAACTCGTTTTTATTTTAGTTTCTTATTTCTTGCTTTTTATATCACCATCGGATTTCTTTTTTTATTTACCGATACTTGGTCGGACTTATTGCCCAAAGCAAGAATAACAATAGGCCTAACCTTGGTATTATTTGGTTTATTGCGTTCTTATATTTCATACCGTAGATTTAGCGGGAAAAATAAAATCATTAATTCATTAATTCATCAAAAAAATGAAACAACAAACAGCTAATATTTTCTTTTTAGTATTTACAGCATTTGGTTTGTTTTATGCTTGTGGCGGACCTCAAAATGCAGAAAGAACAGATACTCCAACATCGGGCGAAGTAAATATTGTTGTTGATGAATCGTTTGCTCGTCTCTTTGACACACAGATTTACACTTTTGAATCGATATACAAAAACGCAAAAATTTTCGCAAAATATTTACCCGAAGATCAAGCACTCGAACGAATGATTAACGACTCGTGTAAAGTAGTTGTGATGTGCCGAGATTTAACTGAAAATGAAAGAAAACAATTTGAGCAAAAAAATATTTTTCCAAAATCAACCAAAATTGCGGAAGATGCTATTGCATTTATTATTCACCCCGACAATACCGACTCCTTGTTAAGTGTTGGAAAAATAAAATCTATTTTAAAAGGAAACGATAGCCTTTGGTCGCAATTAAATTCGAAATCAAACCTAGGAAAAATAAATATTGTTTTTGATAATAAAGGCTCTGCAAATGCTCGCTATATGCAAGATACAGTACTAAAAGGAGAAAGCTTTGGAAAAAATGTTTTTGCTGTAAATTCAAACCCCGAAGTGATCGAATATGTAAGTAAAAATAAAAATGCAATTGGAATATTAAGCGTAAATTGGATAAGTGATTTAGACGATCCTAGAGTACAAACTTTTTTATCGCAAGTAAAAGTTGTTGAAGTGTCCAAACAAGAGGGAGAAAGCGGGTATAAACCATACCAAGCATACATAAAAACAAAAGAGTATGCGTTTACAAGAAGTGTTTATATGATTAATCGACAAACAAGAGCAGGATTAGGAATGGGAATTGTTTCCTTTGTGGCTGGAGACAAAGGCCAGTTGATGATATTAAAAGCTGGCTTAGTTCCTGCAATAGCACCCATTAGAATGGTTACCGTTAAAATGGAGTAAAAAAACAAATTATTGATAGTCAGGCAGTTACGACTGTTGGTATAATATTTGAATCGAATTACTAAATAAATATAAACAAAAGATTATGAATACTAAATTAAAATTAAGCATTGTTGGACTTCTAATTGCAGGAAACAATATTTTGTTTTCACAATCATTAGCTGATGCTATAAAGCTAACAACAAACGAACAGTACGAAAAAGCAGACGCTGCATTTAAAAACTTGTTGCAAAACCAAGGAAACAGTGGAGAATATCTATTCTATTATGGCGAAAATTTTTTCAAAAACGATCGTCCAGAAAAAGCAAAAGAGCAATATCAAAAAGCGGTAGAAGTTAATGCAACCAACCCTTTTGGATATGTTGGGTTAGGAAAAATAGATTGGTACATAGGAAAACAAACCGAAGCTAAAGCTCATTTTTACAAAGCCATTACTTTGGCTGCTGGAAAAAATGCAACAGTGCTAATGAAAATTGCAGAAGCATACACGCAAGCAGAAATAAAAAATTTAGCAGAGGCTTCTGCTTTATTAACACAAGCAACTAAACTAGACCCTAAAAACCCTGAAGTATATATATTAATGGGGGATGTTTACTTAGAACAAAATGATGGAACAAATGCTATCAATAACTACGAAAAAGCGAGTGCCATCAATCCTAAATATGTTCAAGCAATATTACGTCAAGGACAAGTTTGGAATAGAGCAAAAAATTATACTTTAGCTATTGATACTTATAAAAAAGCAAAAAATATTGATTCAACATTTGCTCCTGCGTACCGTGAAATGGCTGAAATATATTTACGCGCAGGGATGTATGGAAATGCTGCTTACAATGCAAAACGCTATTTAGATTTAAATAACGATTGCGGAACAATGGGAAGATATGCAGGAATATTATTTCAAGCTAAACAATACAAAGAGGCTGTTGCAGCAGCTAGTGAAGCGCAAAAATGTGACCCAAATAATGTTTACCTTCATCGTTATCTTGCTTTTGCTCAATTTGAATCAAATGATTTTGCTAACGGTATTGCTAATTGTGAAGCTTTTTTCAGCAAAGCAAATGAAGATGTGAAAATTATTCCTTTAGATTATGAATACTATGCAAAATTATTGTCAAAATCTAAAAAAGATTCTTTAGCTATTATACAGTTTAAAAAGGCTCTTGAGTTACAACCCGACAAAATTGAGCTAAATGCAGACATTGCTACTTGTCACAGAAACTTAAAACAATATGCTGATGCAATCAAATATTACAACATTAAAATTGATGCAGGCAAAGCCGGAGCCAATGATTATTATGGATTAGGATTAAGCTATTATTTCAGCAAAGATTTTGTGAATGCCGATTCTGCTTTTTCTCAAATTATAAAATCAAACCCAAATTTGGGATTGGGTTATTTGTGGAGAGCAAAAACAAACACACAGCTTGACCCTAAAAATGAAAAATGGGCAGCAAAAACATTCTATGAAGACTTCTTAGAAAAAGCTAAACCAGAAGAATCAAAAAACAATTTGGTGGATGCAAACACATACCTTGGTGTTTATTACATGAATAACAAAGATATTTGTACTGCAAAAACTTTTTTCAAAAAAGTAGCCGAATTAGATCCTACAAATAAAAATGCAAAAGGATTTTTAGATAGTGCTGAAGCTAAAAAATGTCCTTAGAAAGAAGCAGGTTGTTTAAATAAAAAATCGGATAACATTTATTATCCGATTTTTTTATAACTGTATTCCTATAAACAAAACATCATCCACTTGTTCGTGTCCTTCTTTCCAACGATTAAAATACCTATCAACAATCATCGCCTGTTTACTTGGGGGCAATAGTTTTATTTCTTCCAATAGTGTTTTTATGTTAGCCGCTTTTAGTTTTTTTCCATCGGTTCCACCAAACTGATCGGGGTAGCCATCAGTAAACATATATAGAATGTCTCCACGACTCAATTGAATATCTTTTGTTTCATATTCTTGTGTATCGGTAATATCTTTTTTTAATGTCAACAATTCGTTTCCTTTTGATACAAATATTGGTCGTTTTGTTGAGCAGGTTCTTACCATTAGTGTTTCAATATCAATTTCGCAGATGACCAAATCAATGCTATCACTCGTTTGGTCATCATCGTCTTCAAACTGATGCAATAAAATTTTAATTTCTAAATCTAAAGCTGCTAATGCGTGGGCCGGAGAGGTAACCTCTGTACGAGAAGCAATGTCTTTTAGTAATGTATTTCCAATCATACTCATAAATGCACCTGGAACACCATGACCGGTTGCATCGGCACAAGCAATAATTAATTTATTACCATATACTTCAAACCAGTAAAAATCCCCACTTACAATATCTCTTGGTTGATAAAAAATAAATGACCCAGGGAAAATGTCTTTTAATTTATTGATACCAGGGAGTATCGCATCTTGGATACGTTTAGCATATCGGATACTATCTGTTATATCTTTATTTTTACGCTCAATTTCATCTTTTTGTGCTACCACCTCTCTTGTTTTTTCATTCAATGCTTTTTGTAATTGCGCTTGAAAAATACGATGATTTCGCTCTCTAATTTTCACAATTAAATAAAACCCGTATAAAACAACTATAATACACAATACAATAAACCATATTTTTTTCCAAAAAGGAGCAGCAATAGAAATTTGAATTGATGCAGGAATTTCATTTGAAACACCATCATTATTAAATGCACGAATTAAAAAAATATAATTTCCTTCTGTTATTTTTCCATATTGAACAAAATTGTTTTCTGTTTTGTCGGACCAATCGGCATCATACCCCTCTAATTTATATTGATACGTTATATTTGAATTTGCCTTAAAACTTATTCCGATAAAATCAAAACGAATTTTATAATTATCATAATCAAGAGAAATGTTTTTTATACTATCAAGCTCTTTATCATTAACTCTGATAGATACAATGTTTATAATCGGTGGTATTAAATTCTTTTTGTCTTTGTGTGGATCAAACTTCACAACACCTTTAGTTGTTCCGAGCCAAGCATTTCCGAGTTCATCAACATAAAATGCATTGTAATTGCAATCCCCTTCTATTCCTTCATTTTTATCGTATCTGCTTATTAAATTTCTTTCATTTAAAATTCTACTTACGCCTCCTCTATGCCCAATCCACTTGTTGCTAGACGCATCGGTGGTTATTGCATAACAATAATTTGATTTTAATCCGTTTTCGGTCGTTATTTTTGTGATGCTATCATTTGAAATTTTAAATACGCCATTGCCAAATGTAGTTAACCACATTTGTTTTTTATTGTCTTGTAATATACCGGTAACGTTTAAAAGGTCGCTACCATTGTAAATTTTTTGATGATTTATTTTTCCATCTTGCCGAATGGTTGTAATAAAGTTACTATGTGTTGCAACCCATAATGTATTTGATTGGTCTAAAAATAAATGATTTATATTATTATGGGGCAATCCACTTTCTGTTGTAAGATGATGTTTTATTTTTTTATCGTCATCTATTTTAAAAATTCCATTTTTTGTTGCTATATACAAAACGCTATTTCTGCCTGTAATATGATTAATAGAAGCGCTTAACGCATCACTGCTTAAATCAATTTTTGAAAAACGCTCTTTTTTTACATCAAATAAATAGGCTCCATTTTTTTCTGTTCCTAAAATCATTGTGAGCGAATCTTTTTTATAAATCGCTGTTATCCTATCCTCCACAAACCCATTTTTAGAATTATAAAAACGCCATTTTTCTTTCAACTTCAAATCAATTTTTATCAATCCATTTGCTGTTCCAAACCACTTTACATCATCATCTATTAATATGCTCGAAATGTTATTGCTATAAATAGTACTCGAGTTTGAATAAAACGTAAAAAAATTATCGGTTAACATTACCGCCCCAGTACCATATGTTCCAACCCAAATATTATCTTCGTGATCGGCATATATCGTTTTGGTATAATTGTTCCCTAGTCCATTTTCCTCATTAAAAAATATAGTTTCTTCAAACGTTAAGGTGTTTTTGGAAATTACTAATTTGGCAACACCATTTCCAAAAGTAGCCAGCCATAAATTCGACAGTTTATCTTCAAAAATAGATTGGACATTTAGTTCCCTAAATTCTTCTTTTTCGGAAATTGGATTTGCTTTGAATGGTTGATTTTTTTGAGGTGTGGGCGTAAGTAAAAAAGCGCCATTATCAATTGTTCCTATCCAAAAGCTTGTTGAGTTATTTTTTTTTACAATGCAGTTAACTTTTGTTTCGGGAATAGACTCTATTTTTTGGATAAATGCAGGTTCACGTTTTTCCCCTTCTAATGTGTATAATAACAATCCGTTGGCTGTTCCAACAAGCAACTGGTTGTTTTTGTGAATTGCCAATGAAAAAATATTCTCTTGATCAAATTCTAATTTAAATACATCTACTGCAAAGTTTTTATTGATTCTAAAAACACCATCGTTTTGAGTGGCACACCAAACATCTCCTTTATTATCTCCAACAATTGCCGTTACCGGACTTTTTGCAAAACCGGAAGTGTTTATTGATTTAAAATTTTTTCCATCAAAAAAAGTAATACTTCCTTGATTATGACCTATCCAAAGATTTCTTGATTTGTCTTTATAGGTTGTTGTAATAAAATTGTCGCTTAGTCCCTCTACAGTATAAAACGTTTTAAATTTAATTCCATCAAATTTGCAAAACCCTTCTCCTGTGCCAATCCAGAGGTAACCATTTTTATCTTGACAAATACTGTACACATAAGGTTGTGTAACGCCATTATCAACACTGTAATTTTTAAAACGGTATGCTTGAGAATACGCCTTTGTTATTACACCAAGGCAGAAAATAAGAATTAAATATTTGGAGAGCGTTGTATTCAATTTTTATTTAGTAGGGTGATGTTTTCTTTTTTTGGTCAAACTGTATTTTATAATTGTGTGCAGGTGTTCCTCCAATGGGTGCCGTATAAATAGGCAAGGCATTTCCATATTGATTTAATACATATAAAGAAACGTTGTTACTTTTTATTAATATTTTTTTGTTTTTAATAAATTGTACGTCTAATGTAGTTTTTTTTTCTTTCTCAACAACAAAGTGCTCACTTGTTGCCCAAACATTATCCCCAGAAGCTTTGCTCAATTCTCCTTTTTTAACCATTGAAACAATATTGATATTGCCATCAAAATCAAAATCAAAATTAGAAACACGAACAGACACTACATTGTCTTCAATAAATGGATAAAGATGTGCTATGTGATTTTGATTGTCGGACAAACGAAAAGTGTATTCAAAGGTAAATGCATTTCCTCCTTCAACAGGTTTATTTTCAATTGGGGAAGTACTTAAAAAATATTTGTACAAATTGCCATCGTCACCTGCAATTCCTTCTGCAATAATTTTAAAAATATATCCATTGTATTCTGGAACCCATTCTCCTTCGGTTGGGTTAAATGGGCCAAAGGTGTACCATTCTTCATCATAAATTTCTTCGCCTCCAAATGTTTTTGAATGAAGCATATTGCCACTTTTATAATTTCCTCCCGGATCGGTTAGTCTTACATCTTTTGCTGTAAAGCAAGATTTTCCGCCATATACACTAAATTTTGTTTTGGTATTATATTCTGCTTTTTTTTCGTCATTTGAACCACTTGTTTCGGGGTCAAAAATTCTAATAAAAATTGGGGTTACTTGAAATTTAGGAATGACAAAAAAAAAGGTCTGAGAAAAATCATCATCCCCCCACGATTTATCGCCCAACTTACCAAAAGTTACCAAAAAGGGAATGTTTTCTTCAACAGCAGGAATTTGCTGTGCAGTAGAAAAAAATGAGATAAAGCAAAAGCAAACTGCGCTTAATTGTTTTAACATATTGGATAAAGATATTTACCAAGAGCGAAAATATCAACATTTTTGGACAAGAAAGCCATTTCTGTCGATTAATTTGAAGATAAATAAGGTTTTGTTGTTTTTGGCTCATTGAAAGCTCTCGTCAACAGAAAAGTTTTCGGGATTTTTTCCTTTCATATTTTTATAAAAATCCATTATTTGTTTCATATCCTTATTGTAATCGCCTGATGGGTATATTACTTTATCAATGCCACATGATTTTGTTTCATAATTAATAAATGCCAATGCAATAGGCACATTTGCTTTAAGTGCAACGTAATAAAAGCCAGTTTTCCATTTTGTAACTTTTGAGCGAGTGCCTTCGGGGGTAATTACCAAACGGAGTTCATCATGAGTTGAAAACAAATCGGCCATAGCATCTACAGTGCTCGCCTTTTCACCTGTTGCTTTGTTTTTATTTCTGTCAATTGGTACAGCACCAAGCGATTTCATAAGCAAACTAAAAGGGAAACGCATCCATTCTTTTTTAATAACAAATCGCTGATTAAGCTTCATTATTTTAACGGTTCCCATTCCAAAAATAAAATCCCAATTACTTGTATGTGGCGCAACAATGATTACACATTTTTTAATGTCATCCGACAAAAAGTGTGTTACTCTCCAGCCAAAAAGCTTATATATTAACTTAAACATATTCCAGTTTTTTACGAAGGTACATTTTTGTTTGACATAATACTTTAATAACATCACACACATAATATTAATTTTTTCTTAGCAAATGAAAATTAATATTATGTGTGTGTAAAACTTTACACAGGAGTAATATTTTTTTTTAAGAATGGTAAAATTTCATTCATTTCTACTTAATGCGTGATGTATTTCTTTGTGGCATAATCATATTTTAAACAATTACCATGAAAAAAACAATTTACGCACTATTGGGCCTTGTAACATTCGGCCTTATTTCAAACACTTGCGTAGGAGGAAACATCACGCTTGTTCCTAAAAATTCTGTTTGGAAATATTTAGACAATGGCACAGACCAAGGAACCGCTTGGCTCACAACAGGATTTGATGATAGCTCTTGGTTAAGTGGAGCTGCTGAACTTGGGTATGGCGATTCGGACGAAGCAACTGTGGTTAGCTACGGACCTGATGCAAACAATAAATATATTACAACCTATTTTCGTAAGACATTTAATGTTTCATCTGTTTCTAATTTAAAAAGTTTATTACTAAGTATTCGTTGTGATGATGGCGCTGTGGTGTATATTAATGGCATAGAGGCTAGTCGTTATAATATGCCAGCCGGAGCAATTACTTTCTCAACCCTTGCTCCTGGGAATATAGGGAATCAGTTTGAGCTAAATT
>JAEUTT010000335.1 GCA_016787165.1 Bacteroidia bacterium
AAAATAGTTGAAAAGCCCGAAGATTACTTGTTTAGCAGTGCACGTAATTATGCCGACCTTGAAGGTGTGCTAGATGTAGTAGTGATTCCTCCACAGTTAAGAACTGTTTATTAATGTTATTAAAAACGGGTTCCTCCACAGTTAAGAACTGCTTATTAATGTTATTAAAAACGGGATGAATATCCCCTTTGGACTACGTGAAAAAATTGATTTTTTTATTTTATAAAGTCAGACTGAAATTGATTTAGCGTCTAGTATGGAAATAAAAGAATATATAAAGCGGGGATGAATATCCCCTTTGAACTACCTAAAAAAACTGATTTAAACTTTTGATTATGAGTGCCTTAAAAGCGAGGATAAAATCAGGTGATAATTTGAACACTAAGGATTATAATTTGCTTTAATAATGCGTTTTACAGCTTTAATAAAATAAAAGCGGGGATGAATATCCCCGCAGAACTTCTAAAACAATCTACTTAAAATATTGATTTTCAGTATTTTGTTTGCTACAAAAAATACTAGGTGATAATTTGAACATTACCGAAATAACCCACCTAAAGGAAAGTAAAAGAAAAGAGCCGGGAAACCGGCTCTTACTTTTTTTTATTAAGGGTTAAACGATTGAAAAGACACATTGTGAACTGATCCTTATTTAAGTTTTCAGTTGTCGACTTTAAACAGTTTCTCATTGCGTCTAAGATTATTTCGATTTCTATTCCGAAAAAAGTTTGACAGGCAATAACATGTGCTTCAAGATCACATCTGACAGGGGCAATATTTGAAAGAGCGCTTATTTGATTTTGAGTGGCATCATCCCAAAGTGGCTGAATATAGCCTGACTGGAAGGACATCCATTTTAATTTACCATAATATATGTCGAAAAAAAAATCCTCGAGTTCCAATAACTAAAAATGTTACAATTATATATTACTATAAAATGATTTATGTTCCGTTATTTTAGTTTCAATGTATCTACAAATTTAAGTAAATCAGTGTCGTAATATTGTTTTTTACCAATTAAACTATCAGGTACAATTTCAAAGGACATATATTTAATTTTAACTTTCGGTTCAAGAGACTCAAATTCGCCTCTCGCCCAGAAAACAGATGGGCTAAATCCAACACAGTTAGCCGAAAGATTTTTCCCTGAAGCACTCAGCACGATAGGTTCGAACTTAATTCCATCGAACGTACTTTCAGTAATATAACCAATACCGTTACTATCAAGAACAAGCTCATTACTTAATACGTTAGATTTTATCAAGCAAACCTCACCTGTAAATCCATCTGGAACAATTATTTTCAACTTATTAATTTCACATCCTGACAGCACTATACATAGTAAGCTAAGAAATCCAACTCTTCTATATAGTCCTTTATATCTATCTTTTAACAGCATACTTTTCTTTTTTTAGAAATTGCCTATTTGAAATATAAGCGTATTCTAATAGTTAAATTTACATATTTCTTTTTATCTTTTATAGAATGTTGCCGGGTAATATCCATAATTAAGCGCAGGAGTACCATTATTCCAAGGCTTATCAATGTTCAATTTTACTTCGTGAGTTGCTTTAAAAGAAGGCTGAGGATAATACATAACCCTTAAGCCATTTACATCGAGTGTTGCTGATGGGAAGATATCTGTATAGGAGTTAACTTTTAAAATACCACCAGAATATGTCAAATTAAGTTTTTGCGCCACATCAACGATTTTAAACCCATTCATATTGATACCATATTCTTCAATAGGAGAAACGCTCGCATGTTGCTCAAAATTCATAGAATAGCCACCCAATGTTCCATCGGCATTTTTGGCTGATCCCTGTGCGAAAATATTATTACTTCCTCCTTTTCCGGGATAAAAATCTCTTGCTGTTCCTATTGGAGTTTCCCCAATTTTTACCTTGTGAGTGGCTGTTAAACCAGTTAATTCTCCCTTTTCATTTTCCGTTGCAGATAATTTAATCGTAGAAGTCAACTTATCCCCCGCAGCTTCGCCAAAGCCAGGAGGAGGATTTGGCCCGTCCCATAATTTTCCATCTATAAAACTATTAAATTTAAATGTTAATTCCTTACCTAAATATGTCTCTCCTTCTTTTGTAGTCTCCTGTGAATTAGCATTGTTATCCCACTTAATGTTCCCTGCTTTGTCCTTAACAAAGTCGGTCGTTCCCATTCCCGAAGGGTCTATTTTATTTACTGGATTATTATCCATTGAAGCATACGGTGATTGCCAAGGATATTTTGCAGACAAAGGATCGATACCCCACCATTTACCAAGTCTAACATCATTCTCTCTGAACGCAGTGGTATACATATTACCAGAGCCTACGATCTCGTCATCTTTCTCCATCCCATTCATCCCGTATCTATAATTACCAAAGCCTTCAATACCATCGCAATCAGCAACTACATCATAACCAAGTGAAGTAACAAGTAAATTGTCAATTAAGAAACCACAAGCGGAACCCGGAGATAATTTATAAAATTCGAGGTTATAAGTACCGGATGATGATGGGGTATAATTAATTGTGTAAGTTCCGGTGGATGTTTTTACTGTGCTATCAACAGCCACTCCTGAAGGATTTTTGAGAATAACACGTATACTAGCACCGCACACAACATCCAAACTATAAGATATAGTATAACTAACACCATTGGTTAAACTAATTTCTTTACTTGCTCCAAAACTGTGTTGCCCTTTAAATGCGCAAGTACAAGTTGCTTGTAATTGTGATGATGAATTAGATAGTGTAGTGGAACACACAGTTGTAAATCCTCCCGTTCCAGAATCAAATGGTTCATATAAAAGGGTATCTGTTATTGTTCCTACAGTATCATAAGTACACAACCTGTTTGTTTTTATTACTCCAAATGGATAGTAATCATATTGGCTCATGATATCGGCAATGTAAAATGATATAGTATCATTTCCTACTGTATCTACGGCTATTTTTCGGTCGGTTATTGTGGACATTACATTGCCTAAATGGTTACTTAATTCGTAACGCTTGTAGCCTTGGTAATGTGGTATTGGTGTAGCGTCTGCACTTGCAACGGCACCAAGCATTTCATTTTCTGTATTATCCATTCCAAGGCGTGAACTGCCATACAAATGCTTTTCTGTTTGAGCATAACTCAATACCGTATCATCTATTGTATGTTCGTATGTACTCATTACATTTCCTTGTGCATCACGTACATAATACGTAGTTCGCTTCCATTGGTTACTATTATCTAAAATATGTTTGGCTATACGGTTACCACTTGCATCGTAATCAAATGCCAAATTATCTTTAGTACTGCCTGTAACACGTGTAATGCGCTTGATTTTTCCGTAAACAGTCCATTCTATGGAATCAATTTGTTCGGTACTGTCCTTCACCAAATTACCTATTGCATCGTAACTGTAATTATTATATACATTTACTGAATCTTCGTGATTTGTATAATATCCTTGGTCGTCAATATCGTCTGTTCTTAATGATGTGTAAGCGGTATTATCATTTACATGATATAAACGGTTGTGAATCATGTCTCCTGATGCATCTTTCCAATATCTGTAAACCATGTTGTCGTGCTGTGCGCCCAAGTTATCGTAACGTGTTTGCGTTAGGATATTTCCATTGGCTTCGTATGTAAAATTATTGGTGTACATGTTTGATATTGTTTGTCCGCTACTTAACCAATGGTTATTTGGCAAATCAATATTATTGTATGTTTTTGATTCTGTGATTCTATTCAACTGATCATATTTATACACATTGCCTTGCGGAAGTGGTAACGGCACGCTTGCTAATCCGCTTGGAACAAGTGTATCTAACCTTGAAAGGGTGGTTACCA
>JAEUTT010000372.1 GCA_016787165.1 Bacteroidia bacterium
AAAATGCATTTATTTTTTAATTTTTTATATAAACTACTTAAACAAAAAAGAATTCTTTTTTATGTTCTTTTCATTTCTATAGCTAGCCTCATTGGCTATTTTGCTTCACAAATTAAGCTCGAAGAAGACATTACTAAGATGATGCCGAACGATAGTAACGTAGAGCGCCTAAATAATATTCTTAAAAACTCTTCCTTTTTAGATAAGCTTGCTATTACTATAAGCGCAAATGATTCATTAGAAAGTAGTGAAGAACTTTTAACCGAATATGCTGACACACTATACGAACAGCTAAAGACAATTGATACAAGCTTAATTAAAGACATTACATTCAAAGTAGATGATGAATTAATGTCAAATGTTTACTCTGTTTTTATTGACAACCTTCCTGTTTTTTTAGATGAAAAAGACTATCTAACATTAGATCATTTAATTCTATCCAATCAATTGGATAGTGCACTCCAAAGGAATTATAAAACGTTACTGTCGCCAGCCAGTATAATGCTCAAAAAAAATATCCTGAAAGACCCCATTGGAATTAGTCCGTACGCATTAAAAAAAATGGAAAATTTACAAATCGACAAAAATTTTGAGCTTGTAAACGGTTATATTTTCACAAAAGACAAAAAGCATCTTTTAATTTTTCTTTCACCATCAGCCAAACCTTCTGATTCACAAAAAAACAAACAATTAATTGAGCATCTCGAAAAATCTATTGAATTCACGAATAACATCAATAAAAAAGCCAATGCCGAATATTTTGGAAGCCATGCTGTATCGCTTTCTAATGCCGAAAGAATAAAAAAAGATGTAATATTAACGCTTAGCATTACCATTTTTTCTTTAATAATTTTACTTACTTTTTTCTTTAAAAGAATTCAAGTTTTCTTTTTAATTTTTTTACCAGTAATTTTTGGTGCTGGCTTTTCATTGGCATTTATCTATTTATTCAAAGGAAGCATATCTGCAATAGCATTAGGAGCCGGTTCTATTGTACTTGGTATAGCCATTGATTATTCAATTCACTTTTATACACACTTCAAACATACTAATTCATTACAAACTACAGTAAAAGATTTAGCTACACCATTAACAATGGGCAGCGTTAGTACAATTGGTGCATTTTTAAGTTTGCTATTTGTAAAATCAGAAGCACTTCAAGATTTTGGTTTGTTTGCCGCACTAAGCCTTGTAGGCGCATCTTTGTTTACGCTTGTTATTTTCCCACAACTATTAAGGGAAAGAAAAATAGTAGATACAACAGTTTATAAAAGCAATTTCATCGAAAAAATTGCTTCTTATAAATTTGAGAATAACCGTTTTTTAATTGCATTAATTTTTACACTTGCTATCATCTCTATTTTCACTTCTCAACATGTAAGCTTTGAAGGCGACATGATGAAAATGAATTACATTGATAAAAACCTAGCAAAAGCAGAACAAAATTTAAATAACATAAGTAATGTTTCTTTAAAAACAGTGTATTTAATAAATGATGGAAACTCGCTCGATGAAGCACTCATTTATAGTGCAAAAAATGAAGATATTTTAAAAAAACTAGAAAACGAAAAAATCATCAGCAAATATGCGGGTATTAATACCATATTACTATCAAAAGAAGAACAAATAAAACGAATCAACAAATGGAATAACTTCTGGACAAAAGAAAAAAAAGAAAAATTAAAATCTGAATTAATTGAAAAAAGTGCCAAATACTCATTCAAAGAAAATGCATTTTCTCCTTTCTATGAGCTTTTGGATAAAACGTATACTCCTATCACAACAAGTACTTTTGGCGATTCAGAATCAAGTATTTTTAATAATTATGTTTCTTATACTGGTGGAAAAACACTTTTGGTAACAGCAATTAAAACAACTGCTGATAATGAAGATTTAGTAGTTAATTCATTTATTGAAAATGAGCACCTTGTTGTTTTTAACAAAAAAAACCTAACCAATAAATTCGTTTTAATTATTAAAAACAATTTCAACTTAATATTAGGTATATCATCTTTATTGGTATTAATCATTTTAATTTTATCCTATGGCCGATTAGAGCTTGCATTAATTACGTACATTCCAATGATGTTAAGCTGGCTAATCATATTAGGTTTAATGGGAGCTTTGGGAATAAAATTTAACATCATCAATATCATTATATCTACTTTTATTTTTGGCCTAGGTGACGACTACAGCATTTTTATTACCGATGCTTTAATGAATGAATATAAAACGGGACAAAAAAATTTAGATTCCTACAAATCCAGTATTTTTTTATCGGCATTTACAACCATGATTGGCATTGGCGTATTAGGATTTGCTAAGCATCCATCACTACAATCGATTGGTATTATCACCATCATAGGAATGTTTTCGGTACTCCTTGTTTCAAACACCATTCAACCGGCCTTATTTAAATTTTTAATTACCAATAGAACAAATAAAAAACGAATACCTTATACCATTTTAGGATTATTACGTTCTATCATTGCTTTTGCTTGGTTTACATTTGGCTGTTTAACACTTATCCCTTTCGGATTTATCATCATCAAGTTATTGCCTATTCCACGTAGTTTAAGACTAACCATTTTTCACAAACTTCGATGCTTTTTTAATGTTACAATGATTCATATTCATCCGCATGTTCCTAAAAAATACATCAATGAACAAAATGAAAAATTTGTAAAACCTGCTATTGTTATTTGTAATCACCACTCTGTAATTGATGCTTTGCTTATGCAATCATTAAATTCAAAGCTTATTTTAATGGTAAATGATTGGGTATGGAACTCTCCATTCATGGGCCCAATAGTACGTTTAGGAGGCTTTATTCCCAAAAGCGCAGGCTATGAAGAAAATTTAGATAGTATAAAAAAATTAATCGACAATGGCTATTCATTAGGTATCTTCCCTGAAGGCTCTCGCTCTGAAACGCCTAAAATTGGTCGCTTTCATAAAGGAGCATTTTTTATTGCAGAAAAATTAAACATTGATATTGTACCTATCATTTTTCACGGAACAGCATTTGTTCAAGGAAAAGATGATAGTACATTGCTCAAAAATGGAAGAGTAACAATAAAGTATTTGCCCCGAATTTTAGCCAGTGATAAATCATTTGGTGAAGATTATAACGCTAAAACTAAAAATATTAGTAAATACTTTAAAGCAGAATACGAAAAAATGAGAAAAGAGTACGAAACGGTAGATTACTACTTTAACCGACTCTCTAAAAATTATATTTACAAAGGACCAATACTTGAATGGTACATGCGAATTAAAGTAAAATTAGAAGGGAACTATAAACTATTTGAATCATTATTACCTAAAAAAGGCACAATCACAGATATTGGTTGTGGATATGGTTTTTTACCATACATGCTTAGCTTTATGAGCGAAGATAGAATTGTGATAGGAACAGATTACGATGAGGAAAAAATTGCGGTAGCTAATAATTGCTTTTCTAAAACAGATAAAATTAGCTTTTTTGCTGCTGATGCAACCGAATGTGAATTACCTAAAAGCGATGCGTTTGTTTTAAGTGATATCCTTCACTATTTACCAAAAGAAGAACAAGAAAAATTAATTACAAGATGCTATTCCAGCTTAAATAATAATGGAATGATTTTATTAAGAGATGCGGATGCCAGCTTAGAAAAAAGACATTGGGGCACAAAATACACTGAATTCATTTCTACAAATTTTGGCTTTAATAAAACCAAAAATAAATTAGAATTTGTATCTTCATCCTTTATTGAAGGAGTAGCAAAAAAACTAAATCTTCAAATTCAACGAATTGATAATACTAAATTAACCTCAAACATTACCTATATATTAAAAAAATAAACGTATGGCAAAGTATGATGTTGTAATCATTGGTAGCGGATTAGGCGGACTAGAGAGCGCTTACATTTTAAGTAAAGAAGGATACAAAGTTTTAGTGCTTGAAAAAAACAGACAGTTAGGCGGAAGCTTACAAATATTTGTACGTGAAAAAGCAATTTTTGACACCGGAATACATTACATTGGAGGACTAAATGAAGGACAAAATCTACATCAAAG
>JAEUTT010000416.1 GCA_016787165.1 Bacteroidia bacterium
TACACCAAAACCTAAAAAAATAAGTAGCCAATTTAATGCACTGTATAGCAGATACATAATATCAGGCGATTCTATCAACATTAATTTTGAAAATTTTACTTACACCCATAACTTTTTAATGAAATCGGGCTTTAAAACAGGATTAAATATTTCTTGGTTTAAAAACAATTTGTCTGACACATTGGGAAATGATACTTATTTATCAGTTTTAGATGTTGGCTATTCTACAAAAAAAGGAAGCTCTGTAACAATAGGCGGAAAGATGGCTTACAAACAAAAAACTGAACCTCAGTATGGATTTTTGTTTAGAGGAAAAATAAAAATATACAAAGGATTGTTTGGAGAAATTGAAGCAGAAAAAATATTAATAGGTGATTATTACAACAGCTTTGTATTATGGAAAATAAAATCGTTTCCATACTACTGTAGTACTCGTTTGACTTTAAATTTTTAATAAGATGAAAAAAAACTCTTTTTTACTGATTTGCGCTTGTTTGTTAGGTGCTCATTTAAGTTCACAAGTTTCTGTTGTAAATATTCAACTAATGCCATACAATATAACACCGGAGGGTATGTTAGCGGCAACACTTATGAATAACGGAAATAGTCAACAAGCACAACTCATATCCAAGTTATACAATTTCAATAATGAATTATTGCTCACTGTAAACTCCTCTATGTTTGAAGTAAAGCCAGGAATAAGTTCACCATTTGATGGGACAAGAAAAATTTCTTCGGTAGAGTATTCAGGAGGAAATCAGGCATCCTATATTAAATCAACACACGGCTTACCTAGTGGAGTTTTCAAAATATGTGTAACAATAATTCTAAACAAAGGAAATGAAATAGCAGATGAATTTTGTGATGAGATAGAATCCAATTACAATCAATACTTGTATTTGGTTTATCCCGGAGATAAAGACACGATTGACAGCAAAACTCCTTTATTGACTTGGGCACACAGTGAACCGTTTAACATACTTACACAAGGAGAGTATTACCGAATGATTGTAACAGAGTTAAAGCCTAAACAAGGAGCAGAAGAGGCTGTTACAATAAATACACCTTTAATGTTAAAGAATTATTTAACTACCCATTCGATTCAATATCCTTACGATGCAAAAGAGCTTGTTGAAGGAAAAAAATATGCATGGCAAGTTCAAAAAATGTCGAATGGCATTGTGACAAACAAAACCGAAGCATGGGAATTTATTATGCGAATAAAACCGCAAGAAAAGGAAATTAAATATGTCGCATTAAAACAAACTGTTGATGCAACTTATTATACCGCATATAATGGAAAAATTTATTTCAAATTTATAGAAGAGTACCACTCAAAAGGAAATATTACTGCTCACATAAAAGGCGACAAAGGGGAAGAGATAACAATAAAAATTTCTAAAGACGAAGAAAATAAAGCTGATCATGACGAAACAAAAATAAAAACAATTGGAGACAATCGCTTTGTTTTGGATTTAAATAAATCCAATTTAAAACATGGGAACTATCTGCTAATTGTAAAAAATGAAAAAAGAGAAGTGTTTTACTTGAAATTTAATTTACCACAATAATTTATGACAAAAACGATAGGATTATTATTAGTAATTGTACTGTTAATTTTTATTTCATTATTCACTTACCATAGTTTGTTTACAAAAAAGATGGCATACGTGGATATACCCAAAGTATTTAACTCATTCGAAATGAAAAAGGAGTTGCAGGAAAAATATAAGCAAACAGAAGCAGGAAGAAAACGTGTACTTGACAGCTTGTCGTTCAATTTACAAACACTTGCCAAAAAAATAAATGAAAATAAAAACGACAAAAATTTGATTGCAGAATTTGATTCTCAAAGAGATATGTTTTTTAAAACAAAAAAACGATTTGAAGAAGATAATGAAGTGTTAAGTAGGCAGTACGACAAGCAAATTTTAGAGCAAATGAGCCAATACATTTTAGATTATGGGAAGCAAAATAGGTATGATTTAATTCTTGGGGCAGATGGTAATGGAACATTAATGTATGCTAATGAGGAAATGAATATTTCTGATTTAATAACAAACTATATAAATAACAAATACAAAGGACTTGAATAAATCATATTATATATTATTTTTTGTTTTTGCTGTAATCGTTTCTTGTAATGAAACGGATAAAGTAGGTGATACTTCATTGTCGAATAGCAAGAGTACTGAACTTCATAATATCAATAGTTCTATGTCACTCGATCGGTTTGTAGAATTTGTTGCAAACAAAGAAAATCAGTTGACAAAAAATAAAGAAATAAGTGACATTAATTTCCAATTAGCTTTTATGCCTAAAGAGTACCTCGCTTATTTAGAATTGAAAAATGAAAATTATAGTAAAGAACAATTTGCTAAAACAGCTTCCCACTATGAGGGAATGAGTTATTTCAACTTACGCTTACATCTATTAAAAGGACAAGGTGAATTGCTAAAATACAATTTGAGCTCGGGGCAGCAATATGAAGCGCGAATAAAATATATGTCGTTTGAAATGCAAAAAGATGTTTTCCTTGTTCAAGGAAACGATACATTATTACCAGGTATGTTTCATTTTGAAAGAATATTTGAAGTAGCACCCTATGCTACTGTAATGCTTGCTTTTGATAATGCAAAATTTAATCAGGAAGAGGAATTTACAATTGTATATAACGACAAATTATTTAACAAAGGATTTATAAAATATAATTACAAAAACAATCAACTTATTGACTTACCTAATATCACAGGTGTATGAAGCTAAATAAAAAAATAAAATTGAAAATAAAAGATGCGATAAGAAAGTCTACTTCTTTATTTATGGCATTTGTTTTATTGGTTGAGATAACTTATCCCACTCAAATGCTAGCATTAACAGGAGGCCCTAGTCAACCTGAAGTGCAATCATTTGAACCAATTGGAACATCCGACATGGTTGATTTATTTTCCGGAGATTTTAATTACAATATTCCATTAATGGATGTGGAAGGCTATCCTATTAACATTGCTTATCATTCAGGAATTGGGATGGATCAAGAGGCTAGCTGGGTTGGTTTAGGTTGGAATATTAATCCAGGAGTAATTAATAGAAATATGCGTGGAATTCCTGATGATTTTTCAGGAGAAAATATTGAGAAAGAAATTAAGATGAAAGAGAATAAAACATGGGGAGTAGCTGCAAATTTAAATATTGAAATTTATGGCTATGAGCCAAAATCATCAGGAAGTGGCAGTATCGGCTTTTCATTTGGATTTAATTATAATAACTATACAGGTCCATCTATTAACCAAGGTATAAATGTAAATTTTAGCGCCAGCATGGGAGCTGCAGGAGGGATGAATGCGGGTTTAGGCTTAAACACAAGTAGTGATGATGGCTTAAGTATTCAGCCATCTGTTTCTTATTCAAAACAAATAACAAATAATACAGAGCAAGGCGAGACAAATTCTACTTTAGGATTGAGTCTTGGTACATCATTTAATTCAAGAGCAGGTTTAAAGCAATTGACAATTGGTACAAGCTATTCCCTTTCAGTAAATAGAACCTCCAAAACAGAAACAGAACCAGCTGAAACTACATCTCTTGGAGGAGCTAGTGGCCCTGGTGGAACATTTGATTTTGGTATGCCTACCTACACACCGATGATAACAAATTCAATGAAAAATTACGCACTCTCGGGAAGTTTTACCCTAGGAGGTGAAATATTTGGATTTCATGGTAAAGTAGGAATGTCAGGCTTTTATTCAAGCCAAAAATTAGCAAGCAATAATGTTTCTAATCCTGCTTATGGTTATTTGTATTCCGAGAATGGACAAGAAAACGACAATGCACTAATGGATTTTAATCGTGAAAAAGATGGTTCATTTAATAAAAATATGGCCGCTTTGCCACTTACCAATTATACATTTGATACTTATTCGGTAATGGGGCAAGGTATTGGAGGAAGCTACCGTCCTTTTAGAAGCGATGTTGGGCACGTTTTTGATCCTGCAGGTTATACTACAAATGATGATGCAAGTTTATCAGTAGAAATTGGAGCGGGAAATTTATGGCATGTGGGAACCAATATAAGTGTAACTGATGTAAATGGTAGTTCAGGAAAATGGAAAAACAATAATTATCTGTTAGGAAGTTTAAAATTTAGCTCTAAACAAAAAGGAAGTGATTTTGAGAATGTTTACTTTAAAGAAGCGAATGAAAAAACAGTAGAATCTGACTCTACGTTTTATGCTAGCGCAGGTCTTGATAATCCTATTGCTCCTCCGATAGATTTTAGCAATAAGTTTGAACCGAAATTAAATAGTTTCGGTATTATCAAACGTAAAAAACGTGATAAAAAAACGCAAAATATTTCTTTACTAACCAAAGGTGAATATCAGGATTATGCAGTTAAACCATACACCGGTTCATTTTCATACACCGATGCTCCAAATCATCATATAGCGGAAATTACAACATTAGCAACAGATGGTTCACGTTATATATATGGTATTGCTGCGTACAATACTTTGCAAAAGGAAGTAACATTTTCAGTTGGTGGTACCGACCCGCTTGATGTTAGTCCTCGACTATTATCAAATTCAAATGATGAATCAACAAAAGGGTTAATCAGCTATACTGGAACAGACCGTTCTATTGGAAATTCTCTAGGAATTGATAGCTATTATAGTAGCACAAAAACACCAGCTTATGCACATTCTTATTTGCTTACTTCTGTTTTGTCGCCAGACTATATAGACGCTGATGCAATAAGAGGCCCAAGCGATGGCGACTTTGGAAATTACACTCGGTTTGCTTACCACAAAATAGATGGATACAAATGGCGAATTCCATTTGAACAAGACAAAGCATCTTATACCGAAGGAATGAAGTCGGATTTACAAGATGATAAAGCCAACATTATCTATGGTGAAAAAGAACTATGGTACTTGGATTCAGTTATCACAAAAAATTATGTGGCAGTATTTCATACTTCGGACCGTAATGATGGAGTGGGAGTAACAGGTATTGATGGTGGCGCAGGAAGCGTAAAAATGTTAAAATTAGATAGTATCAGCTTATATTCCAAAGCAGATTTAAAAGTAAACCCATCAACAGCGCAACCAATCAAACGAGTACATTTTGAATATGATTACAGTTTATGTAAAAACATTCCTAATCACACATCTCCCGGCCCTTCAAATGGAAAATTAACTTTAAAAAAGATTTATTTCACTTATCAAAACTCAAATAAAGCACGCCTTAGTCCTTATGTATTTATTTATGACAGTTTAAATCCTGACTATAATTTAAAAGGCTACGACCGCTGGGGAAATTACAAACCCAATCATCCGCAAAGTATTGGTGTTAAGCCTCTACCTTCTTATAGTAGCGATATAGGAGCATTTGTATCCGATACAGTTATGCCTGCATCTGATTATCCTTATGTGGAACAAAAAAGTAAAGCACAACAAGATAGCTATGCTTCAGCTTGGACATTAACTGACATTCAATTACCATCCGGAGGAAAAATAAAAGTGCACTATGAATCCGATGATTATGCCTATGTACAAAATCGTCAGGCAATGCAAATGTTTAAAATCACAAACGTAAATGATACCACTAATGCAGGAAATACAAATGTGAATTTTACTGAAGGTACAAGTTCTACCGCAGGTGGTGATAAGTATTATTTTAAATTACAAAATGGTGAAAACAATATAGATAAATACCTAAATGGTATTACCAATGCATATTTTAGGTTTTTAATTAAAATAAGAAACGTGGGGGGGTACGACCATTACGAGTATGTATCTGGTTATGGCGAAATTGATCGTACAAATTGTGGAGTATCAGGAGGTTATGGCTATGTGAAATTTAAAAATGTTTTAGTAGAACCTAAAAGAAGTTATTTAGCCGGAATAAATCCTTATATAAGTCCTATTGTTCGTTCTGCAGTACAATATGCTAGATTATATATGCCTAAAAAAGCATATACGGCTAATGCAAGTTCATCATTGTCACAAGCAGCCGGTATTGAATCCTCTAGTGGAATTGGGAAAAGTGTTTTCGATGCTTTGATAAATTCTAGTTTTATAAAAAATATCAAAGACGCAA
>JAEUTT010000435.1 GCA_016787165.1 Bacteroidia bacterium
TTAAACTTTTTGTCTCCGAAACCATAAGCGCCATAGCCTCTTACAATCCAGTTTTTACTAAACTTAGCATTGGTTCTAAAACCAAGCTTCACTTTATTTCCTTCAAACTGATTATAACTATACAGTTGCATATAATGTCCTAAGTCAATCGGACCAAAATCTTTGTAGCCAGAAAACAGAAAGAATAAAACATTTACTGCATTTTTTATAAATGGAATACTTCGTACAGTATCAATCATATCATACGATTTAGACTCCAATGTTGTTAAACGTTCATGCCTGTTATTTTTCCACCATAAAGTATCTTTTAATATTGCATCCTCAGCATATTGAATTCGTGTTTCATAAAAATTATTTTCTTTAGGTTTATTTACCACAAAATTTCTATTTGAATTGTAAGTGCGCACAATCAAACTCACAAATTTTTCGGATAGTGTACTGTAATCTACAACTGTTCTTGTTTGTGATGGAACCCAAATTCCAGCTTCGGTAGGTATTAGTACTTGTTGAATCCTGGCTCTGTCTAACCAGTTAAAATTTACATCAGGCGTAATTTCTAAATCTAATTGTTTGATAGCAAACGTAGAATCAGTAATCCATAATGAACCGGTAAATGCTAAATCTTTTTTGTTTTTAGGTCTGCAATCTATTCGATAACATTTCATGCTATCAATTATAGTACTATCAATTAAATAGTAATTATAAAACAACATTGCATTATCAGCAATGGGGCATAAGATATCTTTCGACTGCAAATTAATGGTGTTATTGCAAAAATTATAATTTTGAAAATCAGTACCTGTTAACTGAGATACAGCACTTCCATCTTTCATTCCCACAAACTTTATTTTTACAGCTGTTACCTCTTCCCTCTTTTTCTCTTTTTCTTTGTACGAATAAATATCCGAAATCACTTCACTCATCATTACAGGCAAGTTAGCTTTACTTTCTTCTCCTGCCAATACATCCAAGCTATCCCATAAATTAGTAAAACCACTAAATAATTTCCACCTACGCATTTTAGGAGTAACATTATCTACATCTGCTTCTTGCTTGGTGTAACTTGTATATTGTACCGACTCTAAATTATCTCTATTGTATTGCGATTTATTTTCTTGAGCATGTTTAATGATTCTAATTGCAGGGTTTACCCCAGGACGAACCTCTACCACATTTAAATTTAATGCTTCCGGACTTAATTGAAAATCGATGGTTTGAATTACACCCGCCTTCACTGGCTTTGCTCTTGATTTATAACCAATCAACGAAACAAAAATTGAATCTTTAGGCTGATTAGTTTTAAAAGAATAGTTACCATCAAAATCAGTAACTGTTCCCATAAAGGTTCCTTTAAAATAAATATTGGCAAAGGGAACTCCATTGTTTGTTCCTTTTTCGGTAACACGTCCGGTAATTACGGTTTCTTGCTGAGCAAAAGAAAACATGCTCAGGCAAAAAAGAAAAATAAAAATATAAACTATTTTTTTACTAATCATTGTATTATTAACAGTCGAAAGAAGCTGTTGTTCTACTATTATCGTTTTTTTAATAACACCACATTTTCAACGTGATGTGTTTGTGGAAACATATCTACCGGCTGTACTTTTTCTACTTTGTACTTTGTATCCAACAATTGTAAATCGCGTGCTTGCGTAGCCGCATTACAACTTACATACACTATTCGTTCGGGTTCAATTTCCAATATTTTTTTTACCACATCCTCGTGCATTCCCGCTCTCGGAGGATCAGTAATAATTAAATTGGGCTTACCATTCTCTTTCACAAAATCATCATTCAACACATCTTTCATGTCGCCAGCATAAAAAACAGTATTAGAAATATTGTTAAGTGTTGCATTAATTTTAGCATCTTCAATGGCTGCCGAAACATATTCCACACCCACCACCTTTTTTGCCTGATGTGCCACAAAATTAGCAATGGTACCTGTTCCGGTGTACAAATCATACACTACTTCATTGTTTTTTATATCAGCAAAATCGCGTGTGATTTTATACAATTGATATGCTTGCTCCGAATTGGTTTGATAAAAACTTTTAGGACCAATTTTAAATTTTAAATTTTCCATTGATTCATAAATACTGTCGTTTCCTTTAAACAGCTTTACTTCTAAATCGCCAATAGTATCATTTTTTTTAGAGTTGATTACATACTGCAATGATGTAATTTGCGGAAATGTGGAAGCTAAATGATTCAACAAACCGGCAATCGTTTCTTTATCATCGTAAAAAAAAGAAAGTATCACCATCCATTCGCCTGTAGATGTGCTACGAATAATAATATTTCGCAACAAACCTATTTGCTCACGAATATCAAAAAATGAAAGCTGATGTTTTAAAGCATACTCCTTTACCGCTAATCGTATGGCATTAGAAGGCTCCTCCTGCAAATAGCAAGTATCAATATCCAATACTTTATCAAACAAACCGGGAATATGAAAGCCTAAAGCATTACGATTATCAAACGCTTCCTTGCTTTTAATTTGTTCGTTTGTGAGCCATTTTTTATTAGAAAATGTGTATTCTAGTTTATTTCGGTAATGGTATATTTTAGCGGATGGAACAATTTTTTGAATTTCGGGTAGCTCAATTTTGGCGAGCCTTGTAAGTGCATCAGCTACTTGTTTTTGTTTGTAGTACAATTGCCATTGGTAATCCATGTTTTGCCATTTACAGCCACCACAAGTACCAAAATGCGAACAAATGCTTTCAGTACGCTTTTCGGAAGGATGAATGATATTGATAACATTGGCTTCGCGGTATTTACTTTTTTTGCGAGTAATTTGTACATCCACAATATCACCGGGCACAGCACCTTTAATAAACACTACATATTCATTAGTTTTGGCAACCGATTGCCCGTCAGAACTAGCATCAATAACTTCTAAATTTTGCAAAACCGGCAAAGGCTTTTTTATGGTATTTTTCATAACGCACGAAGTTATGAAAAACATAGGAATTTTTGAGGACTATTTTTGAGCGAAATAACAGAAGAAAAAAGGTTAAAAAATTGATTTATTACTAAGAATTTTAGCGTTTTGCAAGCAGGCGCAGGCGGTTTTTGAAATTCTATCCTTGTACCTTATTCTTGCGTTATTCAAAGATACGAACCTTGCTTTGCGGAGGCAAATAAATTATATGTCTGCGAAGAAGGCCTTAATTTAGCCGGAGCCCTTGCACGTCAGTCAGCCGCTTGCGCTTGCTTGATGTTAGGGGCAGTAATAATTAAAACCATCTTTTGTCTATTGGAATATAGAGCCTTAATGATATATTGTCTTTATTTAAATTATCTAAGCCTGTTTTGTAAAGTGTGAGGTTACGTCTGTAAACAAGAAATATACTTCTATAGCCAATTCCAATTTCTGGAGTAAAAGCTAATTTATATTCTGAAAAGTCAGTGAAATAGGAGAGAGCATACCCGAAATCTAAAACATTATATATAGAGGTCAAGTTGCCACCAAACTTAAAGCCATATGTGTCGTTGGTTAAATAATTATCTTTTATAAAGTATTCTCCGGTAACAAGCCAACTACACTTCGTTCTATATTTGTCATGGTTATAACTCATGCGTCCGAACGCCAAAGAAACACTTTGATGTTTTAAAACTTGACAGTCGACAGAAACCCCCAATGGGAATTTTTTTTCCTGTCCATAAGAAAAAAGTCCATTGAATAAAAAAGTCAAGGTAAAAAGTCTGCGTAAAATTTGTCTAAGCGTCATTTGATTAATTGCCCCTATTGTGTATCTAAACGCAGTTTTAATTGCGTTTCAGTGTACGTTAAAATTCTTAATAAAGTTAGTTCATTTTTAGCAAAAAGTCAATGCTTCAAAAACATACCGCCTTACAAAAAATATATTTTAATACATTTGTTTGATATAAATTGTGAATAAATGCAACTTTCATTTCAAGTAAATAAAAATATCAATCAAGTAGTTGAGTATTTAAGCAATATGCAAAAATTTGCTTCGGTACATCCTGTTATTTCACATATAGATGATAAAGGAAATAATAATTACTTGGTACATGAAACTTTAAAGCTAGGTTTTATTCCTTTTTCGTTTACGTATCCTGTAACTATTGAAATAAGTGATTTAAACAAACGTATTTTTTATCGTGCAACCGTATTTAAGTTCACTACTGTTGAAATGAAATTTGAATTAAAAAGCAATAATGGCTTCACCATTGTTGAAGAAGATATTCAGTTTAAATCTATTTTTCCGGTAAAATTTATCATGCAAAAAATATTTAAAAAGCAACACACTCAACTATTTAAAAATATAGAATTGCAATAAAACTGCACATCCATTTTTTCTACTATTCACTGTCTCAAATAATTCCCAACCAAATCATTCCTTCGCTTGGTTCTTTTTTCAATTTCAATATGGCTCGGGTATGGCTTATCCATACAAGTAATGTAATAGTAATTAGATAATGCAGGAGTAAACACGGTTACTTTTTCATCGCAATAACCACTTGCCCAAGTAGCATCAATATAAAACCATTGTTCATTAAAATAGACTTTATTCCATGCATGTCCAGCATAACGTATTTTTCCGTTTCGTTCCTTTTTTACTTTTCCCAACACTACTTCGCAAGTAATATTGTTGTATTTACATAATTCATAAAACAAGGTGGCATAACCTTCGCATACTCCTTTGTTTTTACGCAACACTTTGCTTGCATATTTATAATACACCTCTTCCCATTTTTCCGCTTTTTCTTGTTTACTTAAACTTCGCTTATAGGAAACAGAACCTACTTTTTTGTTTTTTATATGATATTCTTTTGTATCGTAAGCAATATTGGCTGTAATCCAACAAAAAATAGCTCTTACTTTTTCTTCTTCGGTTTTAAATGGTGCTGTTACATCTTTTGCTAACTGATGAATGTGTCGGTAGTGCTTTTTCATTTTTAATACTACTTCATCCACGCTTGAAAAATTGCCATAGACTACCGTATCTGTCTCTCTCCAATTTTTTTCATCATCGGCTATTGATTGGGCAATACCAGTAGTATCTAAGCCATAATAATAAATGCTGTCTACATTTTGCGCATGTGTCAAGTACACTGTACTTAGCAATGCAAGGAGTGTGATTTTGTGCATAGCCGAAAGTTTTATCTTATTCGGCTAACGAACTTTTATTTTAATTTATTGTACAAATAAATTTGAAAGTAAAATGGGAATTATGCTCTCGGTCCTAATTCAATCACTTCAAGGTCTTTAATTTTTTGCTTGTCGATAGTAAATCTTACCAATGTTTTTACCTTATGAAAGCCATGTACACTGGCAGCTCCCGGGTTAATATGTAGTAAATTATACTTTTTATCAAACATCACTTTTAGTATATGTGAATGTCCGCAAATAAATAATTGTGGTGCTTGTTTTTTTATTTCTTGTAATGCATCCAATGAATATCTATTAGGATAGCCTCCAATATGTGTCATCAATACATTCACCTCTTCACACATAAATTGCTGATTTTTGGGGTGTACTTTTCTCACATCAGCTCCATCAATATTGCCATACACTGCCACAACAGGTTTTATTTTTGAAAGTTCATCGGTAATAGCAATGGTCCCAATATCACCAGCATGCCATATTTGATCACAGGAATCAAAGTACTTGAAAATTTTAGGGTCTAAATAATTGTGTGTATCCGAAAGTAAAGCTATTCGTTGCATGGTACAATGATATAAAAAAACTCCCTCACAATTAAAGAATCATGAGGGAGTTTTTACACAAACAAAATTTTTATTTTACAATGGTTACATGACCAATGTATTTATGATATTCGCCAATGGTATCTTTTATTTCAATGATATAGGCATATACATCTACTTGAGCAATTTGCCCTTTTCCTTTTACACGTCCATCCCATCCATCATTCATGTTGGTAGAAGTAAATACTTCATTACCCCAACGATCAAAAATACGCATCGTAAATTCTACTATATTTTCTCCTTTAGGTTTAAATACATCATTTAAACCACTTCCGTTAGGGGTAAATGCATTCGGAATAAAAAATGTATAATCTGGTTTAATATCTAAACAATGTACAATACTATCAAAACACATATTTTGATTGCTTACAATTAATTTCACACAATACTCACCTACTTCGCTATAGGTATAATTTGGATTAGGAGCATTGCTTGTATTTGCTTGTGATGATGCATAAAGATCATCAAAGTTCCATGTCCATGAAGTAGCATTTGTAGATGTAGTGTTAAATGAAACTGTTGGAGCAGTAATTGAAATAAGTTCTGGAGCATACACAAAATCTGCTTGTGGCACAGCTAATACTTGTATCATATTAGTTACTGTTGCCGAATTAGTACATCCATTTGCCGCTGTTACAGTTAATGTTACACTATAACTTCCGGCTGATTCAAATGCATTACTAGGATTTTGAACAATGG
>JAEUTT010000515.1 GCA_016787165.1 Bacteroidia bacterium
ACAATTGTAGTTAACAGCTCAGGAACTTATACGCTAACCATTACTAATGCAAGCGGATGTAGCTCAAGCCCTACATCAGTTGTAGTTACCGTAAATTCAAATCCTTCAACACCAACAATTAGTGCAAGCGGACCACTATCATTTTGTCAAGGTGATAGTGTAACATTAACATCTAGCAGTGTTAATGGAAACACTTGGAGCACTGGTGCAACTACTCAATCTATTGTAGTAAATACTTCGGGAACTTATAGTGTAACTGTAGGTGCAGCTGGTTGTTCTGCAATTTCTGCAACAACAAGCACTATCGAATTACCACTTCCTTCAACACCTATCATAAGTAGTACTGGTGCTTTATTTTGTGCTGGACAATCAACTACATTAACATCAAACAATACAGCAGGAAATAATTGGAGTACAGGCGAAACTACTACTACAATTAATATTACAACGGGAGGGAATTATTGGTTAACAAGTACCGACATAAATGGATGTACTTCCGACACAGCATTTATTTCAATTACTGTAAACAGTTTGCCTAACGCACCTATAATAACAGCTAGCAGTCCCCTTACATTCTGCCACGGTGATTCGACAATCTTAAGTGTATCGCCTGGAATTGGCATTGTATGGTCGCCAACTAACTCAACAGATTCTAGTATCACTGTAAATACAAGTGGAACATATACTGCAACTTATACTGATATTAATGGTTGTACAAGTAGTTCTGCTCCAACAACAATTGTTGTAAATGCAATTCCAACTGCACCAAGCTTAAGTGTGAGTGGAGGTAACACTACAATCTGTCAAGGACAAACAGCAACTATTAATGCAAATCCAACAACTGGAATAATTTGGCTACCTGGCGGACAAACAACATCTTCCATTCAAGTAAATACCGCAGGAACCTATTATGCAACTCATACGGATGCAAACGGTTGTACTTCTCCTTTAGATAGCATTGCAATAAACATAAGCACTAATCCAATAATTTCTTCTTCAATTACAATTGATCCATCTTCATGTAATCAAAACAACGGAGCTATCAATAACGTAATTGTAAATGGTGGAACTGGTGTATATAGCTATGAGTGGTATAACAACGGTTCTATCATTGGAACAGATTCTACATTAACAAATTTAAGTAGTGGAAACTATACCTTAATTGTTACGGATCAAGCAGGATGTTCTGACACAAGTAATGTATTAACAGTTGCATCTACTGGCGGAATAAATGTTTCACTTACTGCAAATCCAAGTAGTGGAATGGAACCATTTAACACCAATGTAATTGCAAACACATCCACTGCTACAAACAGTTATACTTGGTTTTTTAACACTACAATTATTCCTGGTGAAACAGATAGCATTACTAGCTTTACGAATTTAACCCAAGGAACGTATACAACTACCGTAATTGTTACTGATGTCTTTGGATGCGCAGATACCGCAACTATTACAATAGTAGTAGATGGAAATACAAGTTTGGTAATTCCAAATGTATTTAGTCCGAATGGAGATGATGTAAATGATATATTCTTTATCCGTTCAGAAGGATACAAACAATTACGATTAGAGATTTATGATCGTTGGGGTTTAAAACTGTGGGAAATTGAAGGCACACAACCTTCGTGGGATGGAAGAACAACTGCAGGTGTAGAAGTTACTGATGGAACGTACTATTATATTTTAACTGGAATTGACAACAAGAATACAACAATAGAAAAAACGGGATACCTTTCTGTTGTAAAATAGTGCTACTCACTCCCGATAAAAAGCCGACAAAATTTTGTTGGCTTTTTATTTACTACAACAAAAAAGGGGGCCCTTTTTTAAAACCCATTGTTAATAGAGCTTTGTTTCATATAAAAACTATATTATTAAAACAACAATAAGCATGATAAACACGCAACACATCTGTATCATCATCTTCTAAAAAAAGATGCTGATCTAATTTTTATTTTTTAAGCTAAAAATTCCCAGTTTATTAATACTTTTGTCTCGTAAAAACAGGGGAATTAGCTCAGCTGGCTAGAGCGCTTGCCTGGCAGGCAAGAGGTCAGGGGTTCGACTCCCCTATTCTCCACCTTCGCCCTCCGAAGCTTTCCATACCCAACAGGGTGAAGGAATGCGAAGGAGGGTTTCAATTTTTAATTAGCATCTCAACAGGGCTGCGGTGGGTAAGTCCACAAAAAGGAACTCTCAACTATTTTAATTTGATTGCTCTTTTTTATTTTACTCCTATAGTATACCTCCTTTCCTTCTCAATAGGTGAATTATGTAACTAATTGCAATAGCAGTGTAACACTTATTGCATTTTAAAAGCCAACATTTGCAGTCTTTTAAAACATATATACAACTAACATCTATTCAATGAAAACCAAACTACTCAATACATTAACAACAATCATGTTGTTTCTATTTCCGACTATATTTTTCGGGCAAGCACCTAATTTAGGAACAGCTGCCGATTTTGTACTTTTTTCATCTGTGGGCGCAATAAGCAATACAGGCATTTCTCACATTACAGGTCATGTAGGAACAAATAGTGGTTCCAGCACAGGATTCGGAAACGTAAATGGAGTAATGAACGACAATAATGGTGTAAGTGCACAGTGTTCGGCCGATTTGTTAATTGCTTACAATCAATTAAACGCTACTGTTCCAACTTTTTTTATTGCTAACTTATTAGGTAACGGACAAATTCTTACACCAGGTGTATATTCAATTCCAAATGCTACCACACTAAACTTAGAACTTATTTTAGATGCAGGAGGAGATCCAAATGCTGTTTTTATTATTCAAATTCAAGGACCGCTTTCTACAAACGCAAATTCAAAAGTTACATTAATTAATGGTACAAAAGCCTGTAATGTATTTTGGAAAATTGAAGGATTAGTAAGCATGGCAACAGCAACCACTATGAGAGGAACTATTATAGCAAACAACGCTGCTATAAATATGAACACGAACGACACGTTGGAAGGTAGAGCATTAAGCACAAATGGTGCAATTACGATTGACGGTGTTTTAGCATATACACCCTTGGGGTGTGGAAGTCCTTTTTTAACAGGGCCGATAGCACCTACATTAAGTGCAGCAGAATGCTATACTTTATTTTCTTCGATAGGACCAGTTACTAATGTTGGCGTAACCAATGTTATTGGCGATGTTGGCTCAGATAATGGACTAACAACAGGTTTTAATCCATTGCTGGTTGTTGGAATGATTCATCCTATACCTGATGGATCAACAGCTGCATGTGCAACTGATTTAATAACTGTTTATAATTATTTGAATGCAATACCTCACGATATTGAATTATTATATCCCGCACAATTTGGAAACAACTTAGTACTTACCCCACACACTTATTTGATGAATGCCGCTGTAACCTTTACAGACACACTATTTTTAAATGGTGAAGGAAATCCGAATGCTGTATTCCTTATAAAAATTAATGGAGCAATTATCACTAGTACATATTCAAAAGTAATATTGATGAATGGAACTCAAGCCAAAAATGTTTTTTGGATGGTAAATGGTGCTGTTACCATTAACGATTATTCCATTTTTAATGGCACTATCATTTGTGATAATGGAGCAATGAGTTTGAATACAGGTGTAACAATATATGGAAGAGCGCTAACAACTACAGGGGCACTGAATACGGCTGCAATTACTGCAATTATGCCTCCAGGGTGTGGAACAGTAGGCCCACCAGACATCACGAATAATCCAATAAGTCAAACTGTTTGTATTGGCGATTCTGTAAGTTTTACAGTTATAGCAACAGGAACAAACTTAACATATCAATGGAGAAAAGGAAATATAAACCTAATTGATGGTGGAAATATTTCAGGAACTACTACAGCTACACTTACCATTAATCCTGTTACACTACTTGATGTAGCCACTAATTACAATGTTATAATTAGTGGAGTTTACCCACCAAATGACACATCGGCCAATATTTCTTTAACTATAAATGGAGGTCCAATAATTACGAATGAACCAACTGACCAAGCTGTTTGTATCGGTGATTCGATAAGCTTTTCGACAATTGCTAGCGGAAACAATTTAACATACCAATGGAGAAAAGGAACTATTAATTTAATTGACGGAGGGAATATTTCTGGATCCACGACAGCTACACTTAGTATTAATCCTGTTACAATCTTAGATGTTGCAACAAATTACAACGTAATTATAACTGGCGATTGTGCAATCAATGATACCTCTATTAATGTGTCGTTAACGATTAACGCTGCAACAGTAATATCTTCGGAACCAAGCAATCAAAACGTTTGTATAGGTGACTCTACGGGATTTTCTGTAATAGCTAGCGGAAACAATTTAACATACCAATGGAGAAAAGGAACTATTAACCTAGTTAATGGTCCAACTATTTCGGGAACAACCAATTCAACACTAATTATTAACCCAGCAACTTTAATTGATGCTGCAAATGATTACAATGTAATTGTATCAGGCGGATGTTTAGTAAACGACACTTCTATGAATGCATCTTTAACAATTAATGCGCCTCCAATAATCACTGCAGAGCCAATCAATCAAAATGCTTGTATAGGTGACTCTACGGGGTTTTCTGTGATTGCGATTGGAAACAATTTAACATATCAATGGAGAAAAGGAACTACGAACTTAATTAATGGTCCAACTATTTCGGGAGCAACTACTTCAACACTAACTATCAATCCAATTTCGATTATAGACGCTGGGACTGATTATAATGTAATTGTATCTGGCGACTGTATAACAAATGACACTTCTATTAATGTATCTTTAAATATTAATTCACCAGTAGTCATTACATCGCAACCAAACGATCAAACTGTTTGTGAGGGAACTTCTGCAAGTTTTTCTGTTACAACAGCTGGAACAGGTGCAATTTATCAGTGGCGCAAAGGAAATATAAATTTAATAAATGGAGCAGCAATTTCGGGAGCAAATGCAGCTACACTGTTAATTAACCCAACAAACATTTCAGACATTGCAAGTAATTACAATGTAATTGTATCTAATAATTGTACATCAAACGATACGTCCATTAATGTTTCTCTTTCTATCAACCCAAGACCTATTGCTTTGGCTGCAAGCAACTCAATAGTTTGCATAGATAGTGCCATTTATTTAACTGCGCAAACAGTTGTAGGAGCAATGTATGAATGGACGGGGCCAAATGCTTATTCATCATTGGTTCAAAATCCGATCATTTCACCTTCAACATTTGCTAATTCGGGCAACTATACATTAGTGCTTTCATTAAATGGATGCATTTCTATACCATCAACGACTTCAGTATTAGTTGATGATTGTATTGTAACCGACTTTTTTATTCCAGAAGGATTTTCCCCTAATGGCGATGGAATAAACGATGTGTTCTTTATCAGAGGGATTCTTGAATATCCAAAAAATTCAATTGTAATTTTTAACCGTTGGGGCGATAAAGTTTTTGAAGCTGCGCCTTATCAAAACACATGGGATGGAAAAAGTAAAAAAGGAATCAGTATTGGGGGTGATGAATTGCCTGTAGGAACATACTTTTACATCCTTGATTTGAAAAACAATTCAAACATCTACAAAGGAACAATTTACTTGAATAAATAAAATAAAAACTATTGAAATAAATAAAAACAAAATGAAAACATTAAAAAATATAATATTGCCTTTGGTACTAATCATAATTGGATTAAACGTTAATGCACAACAAGCACCAATGTTTACACATTACATGTACAATACATTGGCAATTAATCCTGCTTATGCAGGAAGCAGAGATGCATTAACAATAACAGCTCTTCATCGCTCACAGTGGGTTGATTTTAAAGGTGCGCCCGTTACACAAACATTAACAGCACATACACCATTAAGAAATGAACACATTGGTATTGGGTTATCTGTTTTAAATGATAAAATAGGGCCTACCAATAATACTTCTTTATTTGCCGATTTTGCCTATCGAATAAAATTAAATGAAAAATCGAAGCTAGCTTTTGGATTGAGCGCAGGAACAAATATTTATCAGGCAAGCTTAGCCACATTGGAAACAGATCAACAAAATGACCCTTCTTTTACAAATAATACCAAAAATAATTTCACTCCCAACTTCGGGTTTGGAATGTATTATTCAAGAGATAATTTTTATGCAGGTATATCTGCGCCCGATTTGCTAGAAAATAATTATTCAGTAGAAAATGTTAATGGTAATGCAATAGCTGGTAAAGAACAGCGACATTATTTTTTAATTGCAGGAGGCTTGATTAATTTATCAGAAAACCTCGCTTTTAAACCCACAACACTTGTAAAAGTAACACCAGCAGCACCCATTCAAGCCGATGTAACCGCCTCTTTTGTGATAGCAAAAAAGGTTTTAATCGGAGCAATGTATCGCACAGGAGACTCATTTGGAGGATTGATAGGATTAAACATAACAGAACAATTACACTTCGGATACTCTTTCGACTGGTCGTATGGTTTAAAAACAGCTAAGTATAATAGCGGAAGTCATGAACTAGTATTGAGATACGATTTCATTTTTGCAAGCAAAAAACAAATTCATTCACCAAGATATTTTTAAATTAAAACAACAAAACAAAATGAAAAATTTATTTACTACACTTATTCTGCTTATTGGAATTATAACCGTTTCAATTGCAGAAGAAAAATCATCAAAGGAAATAAAGGGCGACAAACATTTTTTTCTTTATGCGTTCGACAAAGCAATTGTATCCTATAAAAAGGCAAAACAACTAACAATTGGTGGGCAACGAAAATTAGCAGAAAGCTACCATAACTTGAATCAAAACAATGAATCTGAAATGGTATATTCAAAATTAATAAGCGCGGGTATTGGTGTTTTGCCGGAAGATTATTACAACTATGGAATGATTTTAAAAGGTAATGGAAAATACAATGATGCACTTCAAGCATTGGACAATTTTAGCAAATTAAAACCTGATGATTTACGTGCAAAAAGCTATATCGCTAACAAAGCAGACTTTGGAAAAATGTTAAAAGATCAAAATCAATTTAAAGTTAAACATCTTGAATTTAATTCAAAAGCAAAAGATTTTGGAACAACTTATTATAAAAATAAAATAGTTTTTTCATCTAGCAGATCAAAAGCAAAAATGATTGTAAGAAAAGATAATTGGACAGGAATGCCTTATTTAGACATTTACTCTTCAGAAATTGAAAATGAAGAATTTAAAAAACCTGAAAAGTTTGATAAAAAAACAAATGGAAAAATGCATGATGGTCCCGCAAGCTTTAGTAAAGATGGAATTTTCATGGCTTTCACACAAAACAATTATGATACAAAAAGAAAAGATAAGGTTGTGCAACTTGAAATTTATTTTAGTGATTATAAAGATGAAAAATGGTCTGAGCCAATCTCTTTTTATTTAAACAATAATAATTATTCTGTTGGGCATCCCTGTCTTACAAGCGATGGAAAAACAATGTTTTTCACCTCAGATATGCCTGGTGGATATGGCGGTGCAGACATCTACAAAACAACTAAAATCGCAAATGGAGATTGGGGGAAAGCAGAAAACTTAGGAAATAAAATAAATACCGAAGGAGATGAAATGTTCCCCTTCTTTGAAGAAAAAACTGAATTATTCTTTTTTTCTTCAAATGGGCAATTTGGAATAGGTGGACTAGATTTATTTGTTTGCGCAATGAGCAAAAATGAATTTGGAAAAGTTACAAACCTTGGATTTCCTATTAACACACAATATGACGATTTTGCTTTTATAATGGACGAAAAAATGGAAAAAGGATATTTTTCATCCAATAGAACTGACGGAAGTGGCGATGATGATATTTATTCTTTTAACGTTTTAACAAGTTTAAGACAAGACAAAAAAATTAATGGAATTGCAAAAGACAAAAATGAAAAGATAATTTCAAATGTACTTGTTACTTTATACAGCAATAATGATAAAGCAATTGAAACAATCACAACCAAAGAAGATGGAACCTATTCTTTTTGGGTAAGCACAGATAAAAATTTCAAACTCATTGGCAAAAAAGAAAATTATAGTGATGGAGAAGCAACAGTGAACACATTTGGAAATGAATTTATTGTAAAAGCCGATGTTACACTTCTTACAAAAGATGAAGCCATTAGCAAAGCGATATCGCCAGGTGCCGATTTAGGGAAAATATTAAAGCTCAACTCTATTTATTTTGATTTAGACAAATACAATATACGCACTGATGCACAAGCTGAACTGGATAAAATTGTAGATGCAATGAATAAAAACGAAAAAATGATAGTTAAACTAAGCTCATACACTGATTGTCGTGAAAGCAAAGCCTATAATCAAATTTTATCGGACAAACGAGCGAGCGCATCAGTAGCATACATTCAAAAAAGAATAACAAATCCAGAACGTATTTATGGAAAAGGTTATAGTGAAAGTAATCTAGTAAATAACTGTTCTTGTGCAGGAGAAGTTGTTTCAAATTGTTCTGAAGAAGAACATCAAAAAAACAGACGAACAGAGTTTATTGTCGTACAAAAGTAGCAATCGCTTCTTTTAACAAAAAAGAAAGAGTATGGCCTAAAAAACCATACTTTTTCTTTTTTAAGAAAAACAAGTAAAAAACCTCATTTCATTACATTACAACTATTATATTTGCGCAATAATTATGAATAAAAATATTTTTTGATTATGAATAAATTTTTTACACTATTATCAGCATCTATTATTGCATTTTCGGCAAATGCACAAAATGTAATGACAACCGAAAGCTTGCTTGAGCTGGGAAAAGTAGGAGCTATGGGAGTTACCAAAGATGGCAAATCAATTATTTACAACGTTCGTAAATACAGTGCCAAAGAAGGTAAAGCAACAAACACACAATACATCATGACTATTGCCGGGGGCGATGCTAAAACAGTTGAAAATGCTGAAGCGTTGCTTAACAACAATCGACTTTCTCCTGATGGAAAATACATCATCAGTAGCAAAGAAGTAAAAGTAAAAAACGTATTTGGAACTGACTTTTATCCTGAGCTTACCAAATCAGATGTAATGATTTATGAAACATTAAATAACCGTCATTGGGATACATGGGAAGATGGATTATTCGGACATGTATTTGTAAGCAAAGCAGATGGTAGCGAAGCGATTGACATTATGCCAAATGAACCCCATGATTGTCCACAAAAACCTTTTGGTGGTGACGAAGATTTTATCTGGAGCCCTGATAGCAAAAATGTATTGTACGTTACTAAAAAGAAATACGGGACCGCTTATGCAATAAGCACTAACACCGATATTTATCAGTACAACATTGAAACAAAAATCACTAAAAATTTAACCGAAGGAATGATGGGTTATGACATCAAACCTTCTTATTCGTCAACCGGAATGCTTGCTTTTTTAAGCATGAAAACTGATGGTTACGAATCGGATAAAAATGACATTATTGTTTTTGATGGGAAAACAATGATTAACCTCACCAAAGATTGGGATGGAACTGTTGATGATTACCGATGGAGCAACGATGGAAAAAGTCTTTATTTTACAGCAGCAAATGATGGAAC
>JAEUTT010000562.1 GCA_016787165.1 Bacteroidia bacterium
AAGAAAAAGGAAACGTTAGTTTAATTCGATAAATTATTCAACACATTTGATAAACAAACGTATAAAAAAATAAAAAATGAAAACTCAAAATATAAAATTAGCAGCATTAGCAACATTAATTGTAACAGCTGTTTCAGCACAAGATGTTCACTTTTCTCAATTTAGAGAAACACCTATTTTTTTAAATCCTGGTCGTACAGCTTTGGATAGAGATGTGCGTGTGATTTTAAATTATAAAGACCAGTGGAGAAGCGTAGCTTCGCCCTATAAAACATTTGCTTTTTCGGGAGAGATGGCATTGAATAAAAAGAAAAACAAAGACAATTATCTTGGTTTAGGAATCAATGTTTTTTCTGATAAAGCAGGAGATTCACAAATGGGATTAACTGTTGGTTCTTTGTATTTATCCGGTATTATTAGAACCGGAGAGAATAGTAAAATTGGTGTTGGTCTAATGGGAGGTTTTGGTCAGCGTTCAGTTAGTTATTCTGCTTTGCGTTGGGAAGAACAATACCAATCGGGTGCTTATACTTCAGCTAATTCCTCAGGCGAACCTACAGGAGCAACAAGCTACACATTACCAGATGCAGCAGCAGGTATTGCTTGGACATATGGTAAAGGCGAAAAATATATTTCTGCAAACAATGGAGTTCAAGCTACAGTTGGGGTAGGAGCACACCATTTTGGTTTTCAAAAATTTTCCTTCTATAAAGATTCCGGAGAAAAATTATTTACCAAATTTGTTGGACATGCCAATGTTGCAATTGGAATAGCAAACTCCAATTTAATTGTATCTCCTGGTATTATGTTTACAATGCAAGGTCCTTCAAAAGAAATTGTTGCAGGTAGTTTGTTTAAATACGTATTATCCGAAAACTCAAAATATACAGGCAATAAAAAAGGCTCTGCTATTGGTCTTGGAATCGATTATCGTTTTGGAGATGCCGCTATTGCAACTTTAATGTATGAGTTTTCAAATTATGCAGTTGGAATTAGTTATGATATTAATTTATCAAAATTAAGAACTGTTAGCTCTACACGTGGAGGCTTAGAAGTATCATTACGTTTTGTAGCTCCAAATCCATTTAATTCAAGTGCTAACAAATCACGTATCTAAACTGTTTTGTGATTCGTTGTGTTTTATTACTTTTACTTGCTAATTAATTGATGGAATTATGACTATAAAAAAGAGTATACTCGTAGCATTAGGGCTTGTTTTATATACAATTACAGGATTTTCTCAAGTTACTGAAGAAAAAGTTATTGGAGATACGTTAAAAGTAGCTATTAAAAATATCGGAAAAGAAATTAATTCTACTTTCCCCGACTTTTCATCGGTGATTACAGCCGATGGCAAAGTGATGTTTTTTACATCTCGTAGACCAAGCACTGAAAAGGAAATAAAAAAAAATAAAGAAGGCTTAGAAAAAATTTATTTTACCACCTATAGTGATAAAAATAAAAAATGGAGTCCTGCCACATCTATTCCTGAGCCGGTAAATGCACCTAATCGACACAATTCAAATATTGCTGTTTCTAATGATGGTTCTTGGCTATTAATATACCGAGATGATGAAAATGGAAATGGTGACATTTATGA
>JAEUTT010000002.1 GCA_016787165.1 Bacteroidia bacterium
AAGCAGGATTCAAATAAAGTGGATTTGCATAGAACTGAGTAAACTCAGGGTCTTGAGCAAATAGATTTTCACTATACACGAGTGAAAAAACTGTAGTAAAAATTAAAACGATGCGCTTTAGCATAATAAACCTCATTTTAAATGGGACACAATTATACGATTTTTTTCAAAAATAGTTGCATTTAAATAAAAATTAAACAATAAACCATAAAACTTTCCGTTTCTTTTTTTGTTTAATTTAAACTACCAAGTTACAAATTTAGTTAAATTTAAATACAAAACAAGAGTTAAATTCTATTTTATACTTAAATTTGGGACCTTATATTTTGTCGAAAATGAGATACGTACTTTTATTTAGCTTCCTTTTTGTTCATGTAGGGCTTTCTTTTTCCCAAAATGGAAAGTCTACCCATTTATATCAAATAAAATGGGATGGTGCTGTTTCTCAAAAGTATAGTGATTCAGAACAGCGGTCGTTTTTATCCTTTGAAGGTGCTTATTATGCTTTTGAAGATGAGTTTTTACCTCGCTACTTTAATGAAGTTCCTACATTAAATCAAACCATTGATGCCTTTAGTATAAAACTTGTAAATGAGGTTTATGAATCTCTTTTGGATGCAGAATTGGCTGTTGTGAAAAGGCAGGATTTAATTTTGTCGCAACCTATTGTTAAAACGGAGGTTGTTCGGACTAAAAAAAATAAAAAATTTGTTTTTTCTCTTATTCCTTTGCGCAAGAATCAATCTACAGGAAAAATTGAAAAGTTGATAGCTTTTGATATTATCGTTGATAATAATTACAGCACAAAATCTGTTAATAATAGAGCGTCTCAAACGTATGCTTCTCAATCTGTTTTAAATTCAGGAGATTGGTATAAAATTTCGGTTGCCTCTGATGGGATTTATAAAATAGATTATACTTTTTTAAATAAATTAGGGATTGACATGACCAATTTGAATCCTAAAAACATTAGAGTATATGGTAATGGAGGAGTTATGTTGCCGGAACGAAATGATATTCAACGAGAGGACGATTTGGTTGAAAATGCCATTTTTGTTTCAGGTGAAAATGATGGAACATTTGATGCAAATGATTATGTTTTATTTTATGGGAAAGGGCCTGTTAAATGGGATATGGTTACAAGTGCTACTTGTCCTGTTTTTCAGCATAGTAAAAATTTATATACAGATTCGTCATATTATTTCATTAATGTTGATTTAGGTTTAGGAAAGCGCATTCAAACTGTAAATTCAACTACTGCACCGGTTACACATAATGTAACAACATTCAATGATTATGCATTTGTGGAAAATGACAATGTGAATTTAATTAAATCGGGAAGGAAATGGTACGGAGAGTATTTCGATAATATAGCTTCTTATAATTTTCCATTTTCTTTTCCTAATATCGATTTAAGCTCCCCTGTAACAGTTCGGGTGGATTTGGTTTCTCGAATTGTAAATTCAATTTCATGCGCATCTACTGGAGTATATAATATCAGTAGTCAATCCGGTTCTGCTACATTAAGTGTTTGTAGTACTCCTGCCGATTTGTATAATGATTATGCTAGACCGGCTTCTACATGTTATTCATTTACTCCTGTTAGCCCGAGTATAGTTGTAAATATTACTAAACAAACTTCAATTGCAGTTGCTTGGCTCGATTTTATTATAGTAAATGCCAGACGTCATTTAACGATGAGTGGCTCTCAAATGTCGTTTAGAGATATAAATTCAGTAGGGACGGGTAACATTGCTAAATATAATTTAACAAGTAATTCTGCTGTTCGCGTTTGGAACGTTACAGATATTAAAAACGTAACAGAGCAAACGTTAAATCAATCTGGAAATGTGTATGATTTTACTGTTTCATCTGATTCATTAAATGAGTTTGTATCATATAATGGTTCTTCTTTTTTATCACCTACAAGTATTGGAAAAATCGAAAATCAAAATATACATGGTTTATCACAAAAAGATTATATAATAGTTACGCATCCTGAATTTTACAATGAAGCAGTTCGACTAGCCTTGCATCATGAAGAAAGAGATGGTTTTTCGACCGCTGTTGTTACTACAAATCAAGTATACAATGAGTTTTCATCGGGTGGTAGAGATATTTCGGCTATCCGAAATTTTATGAAGATGTTTTATGATAGAGCGACTACATCAGCTGAATTGCCTAAATACCTGTTGCTTTTTGGAGATGGTTCGTATTCAAACAAAAAAAATTACTTAGGAAATACTAATTATATCCCTACTTACCAATCGCCTAACTCAACGGTTATAATTAATTCATACGTAACTGATGATTATTACGGATTATTGGATGATGGGGAAGGTTTATTTGGTTCTGATGCCGTTGATATTGGAATTGGTCGTTTTTCTGTGAAATCAAGGTCGGAAGCAATTGTTGCTGTGAATAAAGTGATTAATTATACTCAAACAGGTTTTGATTATAACGCTGTTTCAAATGCATGTACATCAGGTTTGTCTTCTGCTAGCCCTTTTGGTGATTGGCGAAATATTATTTCATTTATAGCAGATGATGAGGATGGGGGGTTGCATCACAAAGATGCTGATAAGCTTGCAACTATGGTAGATACTGCATATCATAATTTTAATGTTGATAAAATATACATGGATGCATATGTGCAAGAAACAACTCCTGGAGGACAACGATTCCCTTCTGCAAAAGAGGCAATTAACAAAAGAATGGAAAAAGGCTGTTTAATACTTAATTATACAGGGCATGGAGGAGAGTTAGGTTTGGCACATGAACGTATTGTTGAAATAGGAGATATTAATAGTTGGACTAATATTAATAATTTACCTCTAGTGTTTACTGCTACTTGTGAATTTACACGCTACGATGATCCTGAAAGAACTTCTGCAGGCGAATATGTTTTTATTAATCCAAAGGGTGGGGCAGTTGCTCTTTTTTCGACTGTTCGAGTTGTATTTGCTGGGCCTAATTTTACTTTAAATAAGGAGTTTTATAGTGCCTTGGAAACTCCAGTAGATGGCAGAATGCCAACTTTGGGCGATTTGTATTTATTCATGAAAAATCAACCTGTAGGAACCCAACAAAATAGTAGAAACTTTACACTTATTGGAGATCCAGCTTTAACATTAGCATATCCTAAATTCAAGGTCTCTACCGATTCAATTAATTCAGCCCCTGTTGTTTTGTCAAATGCAGATACCTTAAAAGCATTAAGTACAATGACTGTTAGTGGTTTTGTGAGAGATAAAAACAATAATATTTTAACAAACTACAATGGTATTTTGTACCCAACTGTATTTGATAAAGCACAAAATATAAATACACTTCAAAATGATAATACATCGGGTGCTCCATTTACTTTTAAACTTCAAAAAAATATATTGTACAGAGGAAAAGTAAGTGTTACAAATGGTTATTTTAATTATACATTTATTGTTCCTAAAGATATTGCTTATAATTTTGGACCAGGAAGAATAAGTTACTATGCTCAAAATGGAACAGAAGATGCTGCTGGATTTTATGAGAAAATAATCATTGGTGGCTCAAAT
>JAEUTT010000030.1 GCA_016787165.1 Bacteroidia bacterium
ATAAAAAAGCCAACTATCCATAAAATTCCATTTCTGGTTTTGCCCTTTGCCAATGCAATGATGGCCATAATGATGGTGATAAGCGTAATAATACCGCTTAAAATGATAACAATAACTGGTAGGGCGAAGCTCATTTTGTATTTTTTTTATCAAAGATAGAATATTTCATTCAAATAATTTTCAGTTAATTAAACAACTGATAATCAGAGTTGGCAAAAATATTACAATAATTTTTTATGATTTTTTTGCTGAAACCAAAAAATACATTACTTTTGCAATCCAATTCTGAAAAGAGTTGAATTTTGAGGTTTGGTAGTTCAGCTGGTTAGAATACATGCCTGTCACGCATGGGGTCGCGGGTTCGAGTCCCGTCCAGACCGCTCAAAATTATAAAAGTCCTGATTTATTCAGGACTTTTTTCGTTTCCAGTAGTTCGTTTTCTGTTTATTACTTTATAACACTACTCAACCTCAAATATGAATTGGATTTCATACATTTGATTTAAAATTATAACGGTTCATGAGAAAATATTTAATTCTATTCATCCTCACCATTTTTACTAGTAACCTATCCGTAAAATCCCAAAACGCGAAAGTGGATAGCCTTGAAACACTTCTCAAAAAAACAACACAAGATACTTCTAAAGCCAGTATTTTAGCTCAAATAGGTTTTGAATTAAAATTGTCTGATCCTGAACAATCACTAAAGTTAGGGAAAGAAGCATTAGAACTTTCATTAAAAACAAAATACAAAACAACAGAAGCAGCCGCTTATAATGTTATAGGAATTTATCATTACCTAAAATATGCAATGGATTCCGCTCAGTTTTATTTTAAAAAATCGCTCGCTGGATATGTTGAAACAAATAACCTAAAAGGCCTAATTAGCTGTTATGGAAATATCTCTAGCACTTTTACTGAACTAGCTCAATTTGACTCTGCAATTTATTACCAGCAAAAAGGATTAGAATACAGTATAAAAATTAATAATGAAAAAGGTATTGCAAATGCCTATCATAATTTAGGCAATACATATAATTTAAAAGGTGATTATAACTTAGGAATAGAAAATTTATTTAAAGCATTAAAATTATTTGAAAAACAAAAAGATGAATATGGGAAGGGTATGTGTTATTATAATATAGGTAGAACCTATTACATGCAAGGGAAACATGAGCAAGGAGTAGAATACTCAAAAAAATGCAGGGTAATACGTGAAAAATTGGGCGATAAAAGTGGCGTAGCCATTACTTATATACTCGAAGGAGGCTGTCTTCATTCAATGGGTAAAAATGCAGAGGCTGCAACTATTGTAAATAAAGCAATTGAAATTCAAAATGAAATAGGCGATAGATATAGTTTACAATATTCGTATAGTACCTTGGCAAACATTTTTTACAACTATAAACAGTTTGATTTATCCATTGAATATTACCAAAAATCAAGAGAAATAGCGATTGAAACGAATAACAAACAAGCCATTGCAACCATTGATTATAGCATTGGTGCTGGTTATTCCGAAAAAGGAGATTATAAAAAAGCTCTTGAATATCAAACAAACTCCATTAATCTTTCAAAAGAATTAGGCTTAAAAGAAGAATTAAAAAACTCATTACAAGGTATATCACAAACGTATGCAAAAATGAAAAATTACGATAAGGCATATCAATACGTGCTTGAATACATTGCAATTAAAGACTCATTACTCAATGAAGGTAACAGCAAACAATTGAATGAATTAGCAACGCAATATGAAACCGATAAAAAACAAAAAGAAATTGAATTACTCACCAAAGATCAAGAAGTAAAAAATGAACGAATTGCTCGTCAAAATATTATTACTTATACTGTAATTTTAGGTTTATTGCTAATGATTGTACTGGCTTTTATTTCATTTAAACGATACAGAGAAAAGAAAAAAGCAAACATTGAAATTACTCAACAAAAAGAAATCATAGAAGAGAAGCAACGCGAAATTATTGATAGTATTAAATATGCCAAGCGCATTCAACAATCATTATTGCCTACCGATGTATATATCAATAAGTCGATAACTAAACTCAAAAAATAGCGAAGCTATTATTTTAACATTCCTTTGTGAGCAACATTTGCAATAAAACACTATTTAGTTATTAATAAAATAGTTATTTTTGAGGATTAGCTTATTCTAAAACAAGAAACATACAATGAGTGTAAAGCAAAGAACATTAAAAAATCAAGTAAATATTTCAGGTGTAGGTTTAC
>JAEUTT010000038.1 GCA_016787165.1 Bacteroidia bacterium
TATCAGTAGGTTTGCAGTTTCCTTTGTAAAAAAAATTATTTCACCGAAATTTCCAATGCTTCCGTAAATGCTTTTGCTGTTCTAATTAAATCATCTTCTGTGTGTGCTTCACAAACAAAACCAACTTCATAACCACTCGGACCAAGATACACTCCACGCTCCAATAATTCTTTGTGTAATATTCTAAAGTATTTCATTGAGTCTGCATCAACTTCTTCGGCAGTTCGAACAGCCTCTTTGTCTGTAAATGCAATCCAAAAAATAGAACCAATAGAAAAGATCTTGAGATTTGAGATTTGAAATTTGAGACTGTCAAAGATTGTATTAATCAAAAATTGTGTTTTCTTTTCTAAGTCCTGATAAAAATTGGGCTTGAGGCATTCTGTTAATTGTGCTATGCCGGCCGCCATTGCTACCGGATTACCACTCAATGTTCCTGCTTGGTATACGGGCCCTTCTGGAGAAATACAACTCATAATTTCGGCACTTGCACCATACATCCCAACAGGCAAACCTCCTCCAATAATTTTTCCATAAGTAATAATATCTGGCTGGATTTTATAATATCCGGCTGCTCCATCAAAACCAACACGAAAGCCATTAATGACTTCATCAAAAATTAAAAGTGTTTTGTTTTCGGTACAGATGTCACGTAAAAATTGCAAGTATTCTTTTCGTTGTAATAACAAGCCATTGTTTGCCGGAATAGGTTCAATGATTACACATGCTATTTGATTTTTAAAATCAGCGAATGCTTGTCTTACCGCTTGCTCATTATTTAACGAAACAACAATTGTATCATTTACCACACCTTCTGGAACACCAGCAGATGAAGTATTTCCAAAGGTTACTAAACCTGAACCTGCTTTTACCAATAATGAATCGCTATGTCCATGATAACAACCTTCAAACTTTAGAATTTTATTACGTTTGGTATATCCGCGGGCTAATCGAATAGCGCTCATAACAGCCTCTGTTCCTGAGCTTACGAAACGCAACTTTTGTATATACTTATTATTCTTTAAAATTAATTCTGCTAACTCGTTTTCCAAGGCTGTTGGTGCACCAAATGAGCTTCCATTCTCAACTGTTTGTTTTATCGCATCTACCACCTTATCGTTTGCATGCCCCAAAATCAATGGTCCCCAAGAACCACAATAATCTATAAACTCATTTCCATCAGCATCCCAAATATGTGAACCTTTCCCTTTTTGAATAAATAATGGTGTGCCTCCAACCGAACGAAATGCACGTACAGGACTGTTTACACCACCAGGGAAATATGATTTTGCTTTTTCAAATAAAGCTTCTGATTTTTCTCTCTTCATAACTCAAAATTATTTCCTGCAAATATATATCTTTGGAATCAATAATCTCTGCGTTCCTCTGCGGTTATTTTTAACACAAAGAAGCGCAGAGAAAAATGAGAACCACTAAAAACTATGAATTACGAAAACACTTTAACATTTGCTAAACAACAAGATGCGAATGACCCATTAAAAAATTATCGTGAAAAATTTTATTTCCCGATGATGCACGGCAGAGAAACTGTTTATTTTACAGGGAACTCATTAGGCTTACAGCCAAAAGCTGCACAAGATTATATTTTAAACGAGTTAGAAGACTGGGCAACGTATGGTGTAGAAGGACACTTTCATGCACGCAAACCATGGATGCCTTATCACGAACAATTTGCAGAACCTGTTGCAAAAATCGTTGGAGCTAAACCGGAAGAAGTAGTCGTAATGAATCAGCTAACGGTAAACTTACATTTGTTATTGGTGAGTTTTTACCGACCTACAAAAACACGCTATAAAATTTTATGCGAAGCCAAAGCATTTCCTTCTGATCAATATGCATTGGAATCACAAGTTAAATTTCATGGGTATACTCCTGAAGATGCAATCATTGAGGTTGGTCCACGCGAAGGAGAAGTATGTATCCGACATGAAGATATTTTAGCTGCTATCGAAAAAAATAAAGATTCCATTGCAACAATAATGATTGGTGGTGTAAACTATTATAACGGACAAGTGTTTAACATGAAAGCCATTACAGAGGCGGGACATAAAATTGGTGCGTTCGTGGGTTTTGATTTGGCACATGCTGCAGGAAATTTAAAATTAGAATTGCATAATTGGAATGTAGATTTTGCCTGCTGGTGCAGTTACAAATATTTGAATTCCGGGCCGGGTGGTGTTTCGGGTGTTTATATTAATGAGCGTCATTTGAATAAACCTGAAATTCCTCGTTTTGCAGGTTGGTGGGGACATGATAAAACAACTCGTTTTAAAATGGATAAAGGTTTTGTTCCTATGCCAACAGCCGAAGCTTGGCAAATGAGTAATGCCCCTGTATTGTCGATGGCAGCACACAAAGCTTCTGTAGATATTTTTGATGAAGTAGGAATGGATGCATTGGTTGCTAAATCAGAAAAACTGACAGGTTATTTAGAATTTATTGTAGACGATATAAATAAATCATTGGAACAAAAATTAGAAATTATTACTCCGCGTGATAAAACACAAAGAGGTTGTCAGCTATCTATTGTTGCGCATGGTAGAGGAAAAGAATTATTCAATAAACTTACCGAAGCTGGTATTATTAGTGATTGGAGAGAGCCAAATGTAATTCGTTGTGCACCGGTCCCATTGTACAATTCATTTGAAGATGTTTATCGCTTTGGTGAAATTTTGAAAAATGCATTATAGTTTTTGATGAAAGCAAAAGTAAAACATCATCCCGATGCTTCCCGTTTGATTGATGAAGGTATTGCAAGTGCAGAATCTTTTGCTCAAGCAATTTGCAAAAAATTACGCTCAATTATTTTTAAAGCAGAACCCTCTATCATTGAAGACTGGAAATGGGGGGCAAATTATTATAAAGATGGAATGGTATGTGGGTTTTGGTATTTCAAAAAACATTGCACATTTGTTTTTTATCAAGGAGCATTGTTAAAAGACAAGAAAAAAGTTCTTCTGAAAAACGAAGGAAATCTGCACAATAGACATTTAAAATTTACCGATGTGAGTCAGATTGATGAAAAACTTTTAATTGAATACATTACAGAGGCTGTTATAAATAATGAAAAAGGATTGAAAATTACTGAAGCGAAAGATAAAACAGTAGTTATACCTTACGATTTTAAAAAACGTTTAGTCAAACAAAAAGCGTTAAAAAATTTTGAAGGAATGACGTATTCTCGCAGAAAAGATTATGTGCAATGGATAGAAGGAGCGAAGCAAACTGTAACCAGAGAAAAACGAATGAATCAAGCCATTGAAAAAATAATAGAAAAGCAAGGACTGAATGATAAATATTTAAAGAAATGATGATTATCATTTCGTATTTTTGAAATATCAACTTTATTTGAATAAAAAAATTATGAGTCATAAAACAGCAACAATCGTAGGTGCCGGATTAGTAGGATCACTTTGGGCAGTATATTTATCAAAAGCAGGTTATAAAGTAACAATAGTAGAGCGTAGACCGGATATTCGTAAAGCAGAAATATCAGCAGGGAAATCAATTAACCTTGCAATGTCATACCGTGGATGGAAAGCATTAGATACAGTAGGTGTAGGTGATGAAATACGTAAAATGGCTATTCCAATGCCAGGAAGAACGATGCACGATTTAAAAGGAAATCTTTCGTACCAAGCTTATGGAAAAGAAGGACAAGCAATTTATTCGGTATCACGTGGCGGACTAAATGCAAAAATGATGGACATTGCCGAACAAGTAGGTGGTGCGGAAATATTTTACAACGAGCGTTGCACAGGAGCCGACTTACAAAAAGGAATTGTATATACAGAACATACCGAAACAAAAGAGAAAAAAACATACCATGCTGATGTTGTATTTGCTACTGATGGAGCTTTTTCAGCTGTTCGATACAATGCTATGCAATTAATGGAAGGTTTTGATTACAGTCAGAAATTTATTGATGATGGTTATCGTGAAATATTGTTGCCTGCAAATAGCGATGGCTCGTACAAACTAAAAAAAGAATCATTACACATTTGGCCTCGCGGACGATTTATGCTGATTGCACTTCCAAATGAAGATGGTTCTTTTACTTGCACGTTGTTTATGCCAATGAAAGGTGAGCAATCGTTTGAAAAACTTACAACAAAAGAAGCTGTAAATAATTTTTTCAAAACTACTTTCCCTGATTTTTATGAAATGATGCCAAACATTGCAGATGAGTGGGACAGACATCCATTGTCGGCACTAGCCATTATTCGTTGTTACCCTTGGAGCTTTGGAAAAACAGTTTTAATGGGTGATGCAGCGCATGCAACTGTTCCGTTTTACGGACAAGGTATGAACTGCGGTTTTGAAGATTGTACCGTTATGTGGGAATTAATGCAAAAACACAAAGAAGATTGGAAAAAAATATTTGAAGAATATCAAGTACTCAGAAAACCTGATGGTGATGGAGTACAAGATTTATCTTTACAAAATTACATTGTGATGCGTGATCTAGTTGCTGATCCTACTTTTTTACTTCAGAAAAAAATTGAAGCACATTTTTCAGAAAAACATCCAGATAAATGGATGCCGGTTTAC
>JAEUTT010000147.1 GCA_016787165.1 Bacteroidia bacterium
CCTCCATTGAAAAACGTTTTTATTTCACCCTACCATTTACCATTGTATTGTTTTTTAGCCACATGCTTTTTTCACACAACTTTATTTTAAACAATGCCTATATTCAGCTTACTTTATGTATTCCTGTTTTTGTCATTGGAATATTGCAGTTTGGTAAAAGCGCATTTGGCTCCTTGAAATCCGGAGTGCCCAATATGGATGTGTTAATTTTTATTGGTTCATCTTCTGCTTTTATATATAGCATTGCAGGAATGCTGATGCACCAGTCGGCACACGAAATTCACAATTATTTATTTTTTGAAACTACTGCTACTATCATTACATTGGTATTGTTAGGAAATGTATTGGAGCACCGTTCGGTTAAACAAACCACTACCGCCATTAAAGAATTAAGTGCTATTCAAGTGCAAACAGCAAAATTGGTAAGCTTGCAATTAGGGAAAGAAGTGATTACAGAAATTGCGTATAAAGATATTCATGTAGGAGCACTGTTGCAGGTAAATATGGGCGATAAAATCCCTGTTGATGGTGAAATTATTTCAGGTGATGCTACCATTGATGAATCAATGCTCACAGGTGAAAGTATTCCGGTTGAAAAAGCAATAACTCATAAAGTAATTGGTGGAACGATTGTTACCAATGGTAGCATTCGTATACGAGCCGAAAGTGTTGGAGATGAAACTGTGTTGGCAAAAATAATTGAATTGGTAAAAAAAGCACAACAAACCAAGCCGAATATTCAAAAATTAGGAGATAAAATAAGTGCCATTTTTGTTCCTGTAGTTTTAGGAATTTCGTTGCTTACATTTATTGTTTCCTCTGTTGTTTTTGATATATCGGTTAAAACAGCCTTGATGAACAGTATTGCTGTATTGGTAATATCTTGCCCTTGTGCTATGGGTTTAGCTACTCCCACAGCGGTAATGGTAGGTATTGGCAGAGCTGCAAAAAAAGGCATTTTAATTAAAGGAGGAAGCACCTTAGAAGAGTTTGCAAAAATTAAAAACATTGTTTTTGATAAAACGGGCACACTTACTACAGGAGATTTTAAAATAAAAAATATTGATTTAATGGCGGATGCAAGCCTTTCTGAAGTAGAAGAAATTTTATTTTATTTAGAACAAAATTCTTCACATCCCATTGCAAAGTCGGTAGTGTTTGAGTTAAAAGAAAAAGTTCAGGCTCGAAATTTTATAAATATAAAAGAAGAAAAAGGAATAGGTATTACTGCAAGGGATGAACAAAATAATGAATATCAAATTGGTTCGTATAAAATTGCAAGCACTCAAACCTTGAGTGATATGCACAATATATATGTATTGAAAAATGGAGCACTAATAGCTACTGTTGATTTGCAAGATGAACTAAAACAAAATGTTAAATCAACTATTGAAGCGTTTCAAGAGCAAGGAATTGAACCAATTTTGCTGAGCGGAGATAGAAAAATAAAATGTGATGAAGTAGCTCAGAAAGTAGGCATTAAAACAGTGTATAGCGAACAATTACCTTCTCAAAAGCTAGAAATGATTGATCGCTTAACAAAAGAAAAGCCAACGGCTATGGTAGGCGATGGTGTAAATGATGCCCCTGCATTAGCTAAAGCAACAGTTGGTGTATCATTGAGTAATGCTACACAAGTAGCAATACAATCGGCACAAATTGTATTGCTTAAAAATAATGATTTATCACAGTTAACAGAAGCTTATTTAATTAGCAAGCATACTTTAATTACAATTAAACAAAATTTATTTTGGGCGTTTTTTTATAATATTGTTGCCATTCCTATTGCTGCAATGGGTTTTTTAAATCCAATGGTTGGTGCTTTGGCAATGGCTTTTTCGGATGTGATTGTAATTGGTAATTCAATAAGGTTAAAAACAAAAAAGTTGAAGTGAAAGAGCCAAAAAAGGAACAGACTATTTTATTTCT
>JAEUTT010000154.1 GCA_016787165.1 Bacteroidia bacterium
ACAATTAGTTGGCAATAATAATTAGTTTTTTTTGTTGTATGTTTAGTTCTAGTTTATCTCAATAAGGTTACAGATCCTTTAAATTCTAAATATTCTCCTTTTGAAGTTTTAAATTTTAATAAATATACAAATACACCAAGCTCACATTTTTTGCCCCCTTGTGTTCCATCCCATCCTTCATCTACATTACTTGTTGAAAATACTTTTAATCCCCAGCGATTAAATACACTAAACTCATATTCTTGAATATCAACATAGGTTGTAACAGGAATAAAAATAGAATTTACACCACCCGGTCGGAATGCATTTGGTATAAATACAATTGGATCTTGGTACGCTTCTGTTACATTTGATAGTGCATTATCGTTAAAACCATAGGTATTTCCCATTCCTTCTAATGCTTCAATAAAATAATTAAATACTCCTTCGCCAATTAATAATCCACTTACATCATCTACATATCTGTTTTCGGCACTTCCATTATATGGTATATTGGCTATAGGATTAGGGTCTAATATACCATCAATACCTCTGTAAATATTATACGATAAAACATTTCCTTGCCATGTTTCATAATCAGACCAAGTAATTACATTGTATAAATCTGGACTATTGCTTACGGCTTTTGTTAAAATAGTTTTTCCAATATTTGTTTCAATGCCATCATACCCACAGCTGTCAATATTTATTACTTTGTAATAGTAACTTCTTTCATCTACTTTGGCTGTTACATCATTGAATACAATTGGCGTGGTAGCACTTGCATTTACTGTTCCTATTTGTGTGAAATTAATATTGTTTGTTGAGCGCATAATTTTATATCCTAATGTAGATGCTGCAATATCAACATGTGCTGTTAGTTCTACTTTGTTGTCGTTTATTACACTTGCTTTACGCAAATAAATATAGTTTGGTGGAATAGGTGTTGCGGAGAAAAAACTAATTCGGTTTGATGAAGCGGTTTTTGTTCCCGAATTATCAAATGCTTGTATTTTATAATAATAGGTAGTGTTTGGACCTAAGTTACTTGCTGTGTATGTAAGCGTAGTGGCATTTACACTTCCAATTACAGTATAAGGGCCTGCAAGGCCTGTTGTTGATTGATAAATTGTATAGCCTGCTAAGCCAGTTCCTAAAGTTGTTGCATAGGCAGTCCAATTTAACACAGCACTTCTGTTACAAATTTGAGCATTAGCAGTTAAATAAATAGTACTTAACGCTGTTCCTAGCGGACTAATATTTCCGCAGGTATCAAATGCTGCTAATCGATATTGTTCTGATGCTACATCAGCTGTTGATGTTAAATAATTATAGCTAATATTATTTATTCCGTAGATGGTATCAATCGGTATCCACGCTGTTCCATTAAAACGATACACTACATAGGCTGCAGCATCCGGAGCTGAATTTACATTCCAACTCATCACCGCATTGTTTGCATCATCCACACTTAAACTGTCAAATACCGGAATAGGTGGAACAATAATATTTTGAAATAATCCTCCAGCAATCGATGAAACAGATGTGCATCCTGTACTATCAGCTATTTCAACTTTATAATTAATGTTTGCATTGCAAATAAAAATGGAATCAATGTAGTTCAGATTATTGGTAGTTCCTGTAACTGACCATACTCCCGCAGGATATTCTTCATAAATAGTATAGCTATTGTTTGAACTTGAAATGTTGGGTGTAGCAATAGCATTCCATGATAATTGTGCTGTTCCGTTTCCCGGATTATTTAGGTTTAATAATATAGAGCGAACCGTATCAATAGCGGGTGATAATATTTTTCCTTCACAGCCTGAGCGGGTTCTAATATAATAATAACGAGATGCAGTATTGGCGTTTGCCCCAATGTGTGTATATGATGTTTGCGTGTATGTAAAAATACTGTCTATTAACGTATATGGTCCTGCTAATGCATTTGCTCTATAAATATGATAGCTGTTAAATGTGCCTGATGGGTCGGGTGGTATTGACCATGTAAGTGTTACATCCCCGTTTGGCAAAACGGCAACACATCGTGGCTGAGGCGAAGGAACAATTGGTAATGCTTTTACTGTGATAGAAACAGTAGAAATATTTTCGGCAGGTGCTGGACAAAAATCATCTTTTACTTTAAATACAAATGTATAGGTATTTGATTGTGTGTTACAAGTGCTATTATTCAAATGGGTGCAACTTGTTTGCCAGTTAAAAATTGTTGATGTGTTATTAATACCCGATGCAGGTGGAGGAGGTGAAAGTGTTGCGCAGGGTGGATTTAAACATCCGCCTGTAGTACTTGTAAATCCAGTGCCAAATTGTGTCCCAGTAGCAGAAATGCTTACTGTTTGTGCTCCTCCGCCAGGTAATGTGCCATTGTCGGTGGCATTGAGTGTAAAACTAACATTGCTCCCGGCATATACTGTATCTTGATAGGTGGTGTATGTAACAGTAGGAGGATTATTGCTTCCACATGGCAATAAAATTACTTGTATTTCTCTGAAAACTTCGGCTACTTTTTTACCACATTTCCACGAT